>NZ_JBXWRT010000004.1:0-278336 GCF_059613045.1 Ruegeria sp. BHSC037 | reverse complement strand
CCCTCGCCCAGCCCTTCCAACCAGCGCAGCAGCAGCAGCGACACCAGAACGCCGCCCGTCGCCCAAGCCGCACTGTCTAACATGACCTTGGCGACAGGTCGGTCCAGCGGGCGCAGCATCCACCATGCGGCGACATAGCCTGCAACCGCAGTTCCATAGACCAGCGCCATTTCCGGAACCGGCGCATCGAGCGCCCAGCCCAGACCCGGGTTCAGGATCAGCCGGAACGTGACGGTGACGACTCCGGCCCAGATGAACCAGCTCATCGGCGGCAGGGCAAACCGCCGGTCCAGCGCCGCCGCCGCGATGATCGTGACCACGAATGCGATGGTCAGCGCCGCCGAGCTGAGCACGATCACGCAGCCGAAGGTCAGGCAGGACAGGGCCGACAGCGTGGCCAAAGCCGGACGCATCCGGGCCTTAACATCCACACGCGCAAAGCGCTCGGCTAGCACCACCATCAGCGCCGCAAGCGCGACCGCATGTAGGGCCCAGGGGTAGGCTCCGATAACGCTGGCCGGGCGCCAGCCAAGCTCAAGCGCGATGGCCAGCGCCGGGGCGTACAGCGCAGCGGCACCGGCCCAGACCAGCGGGTACCGTCCACCCCGGAACGACCGCCATGCCGCCAGAAGAGAGATCACCGCGCCCAGCGCAACCAGCCACGTCACGGCCAACGGAAAATCGGCCTCGGGCGTTTCGGAGTAGGTCTGCCAGAACCCACGCGCCACCGCGCCGCCATCAAACCCGTGCGTGAACACGAAACCACCCAGCCCCAGGGCAGGCAGCGCGGTCATGTCCTGCAGGGCCGGTGCGTCCTTGGCCCAGATCAGCAGGGCGAACGTCAGGACTGCCAGCAGGATCACACCCAGCCAGAACTCACCGCTCGTATCCGCCCATTGCAACACCAGAATGGCCGAGCTTGCCAGCACCGCCCCAAAGGCCAAACGCGTCGGAAATTCGGGCCACGGACCACTGGCTTTTCTGACAAATATTTCGCTGAACATCGCGCCGTCATGATCGGGCCAGATCCGGCGCACGGGAATGGCAATGGCGATCACGGCAACGGCGGCCACGTAGATGAGGAAAGCCGGTTCTGTGATCGGCGAACCAGCCACAAGCAAAAGGCCCGCCAAATAGGCTCCTATCAGCGACAGCACCGACACCCAGGCCCAACGCTGCACCGTGTCGATCCCAAGCCCAAGCCCGGTGATCACGAAGAAATATCCATACAGCCAGGACGGGTCGGCCGACTCTCCACCTACGACGAATGGCGCGGCAAAGGCGCCGATCAACCCGATCGCCGCCAGCAGTGGGCCGTGGAACCAGCCCAGAACCAGCCCGACAAGGGCGATGGCGATCATGCCCGCCAAAGCCGCCTCGGGGCCGATCAGGTCATAGAGCTGGCGCGCCGCCAGCACACCGCCGAACAGCGTGACCAGCCCCGCGCCTGCAAATACCGAAGGCAGGTAGGCGGTGGCCGACGACTCGTCATCGCCGTATCGGCGCCGCACGACTTCACCCGCCACGATCAGCAGCGCGCCGAAGCCCAAGGCCGCCACCACGCGCGCGGTGGGCGGCAGCAACCCGTTCTCGACCCCGTATTGCACCAGAAATATCCCCGCCAGCGCCAGCGACAGGGCGGATACGGCATAGAACCAGTTCTCGCGGAGCCACGCGCCCAGATCGTCGAAGCGCTCGGCGCGGAACACGACTGCGGCCGGAGGGGATGCGGTCTCGGCAACAGTTGCCGATTTTTCAGGCTCGGGCTGTTGATCCGGCGTGGGTGGGCTTTCCTGTTTCGGCGGGCCCCAAGGGGCCGGTCGGGGTTTTGGCTTCGACGCTTCTGCTGGCGCGGGCGGCGTCCGCGCGGGCCGTGCCATGTCGGGCTGCGGCTTGACACCCAACCTGATCTCCAACTGCTCGACCCGCCGCCGCAGTCGGGCATGGCCGACCAGCAAGACGACAATAGATACCGGCATCGCCAAAACGACCAAGCCAACAAGAACAAGCAGAGATTCCAAACCGCACCTCCGGGCAAATCTGCATTATAGGCTATCCTGTGCAGGCGCGGTAAGACAGTCGGGAAATCCCAAATGGTTTCAGCCTGTTGTGGTCTGACGCCAGTAATCTAAGGATGGAACAGAGACCCGACGAGATAGGCAATTGCCGCCGCTGCTCCACCAATCGCCAGCGTCTCAAGCCCCGAGCGCCACCAAGGCGCCAGCGACCACCGGCTTTTCATCGCGCCGATGGCAAAAAACACGCTCAGCGTCATCAGGACCGAGGCTGAAAACGCGCCCTCGACACCCAACAAGAACGGCACGAGCGGAACCATACCGGCCACGACAAAGGCCGCGAACGTGGCTGCGGCGGCCTTGAGTGGATGCGGATCGACGCTGCCCAACCCGTACTCGCCCTCAATCATCAGGTTGATCCAGGTGTCACGATCGGCAGTGATCGCATCGGTTGCCTGTTCGAGCACCCGGCCCGACAAGCCCTTGCGGGACAGGATTTCCAGCACCTCGCCGCGCTCGCCGTCGGGGTAGAGGCGGATGTGGCGCTCTTCGATGGCGCGGATCCGTCGGATATTGTCCAGCTCGGCCTTGGTCCCCGAGTAGTTGCCCGCCGCCATCGAGAATCCGTCAGCCAGCACGTTTGCCAAACCCAAAGCCACAATGACGAAGGGCGACAGCCCGGCCCCGGCGACGCCTGCCACGATGGCCAGCGTGGTCACCGATCCGTCGATCCCGCCATAGACAACGTCCCGCAAGAACCCACGTCCGGGTGGGGTGTCGATCCGTTCTGCGATTTCCTTTTGGCTGTGGCCGTGATCCGCCATGGCTGGTCTCCCTTCCGGAAGATTGTGCCCTGAGTATCGGCCCGATGGCTTTGCGGCAGATCAACCCTTGGAAAACAGCCCGCCCAGCGCGCGCGAGACCATGCCGCGGGTCGACGGCCTGTGCCGGTCCGAGAAGGGCAGCGGACGGCAGACCTCCATCGCGGCCACGCCGACGCGGGCGCTTAGGGCGCCGTTGACCAGCCCTTCGCCAAAGCGGCGCGACAGTTTGCTGAGGACTGACCCGCCCAGAACCGGTTCAAGCAGATCGTCGCCCACGGCCACCGCACCGGTGGCCACCAGGTGAACGAACACCGCGCGGGTCAACCGCCAGCCCCCCAGAATCCCGGCCCGCCCGCCATAGATTTCGGCAATCCGGCGGATCATCCGCAGCGAGGCAAGCAGCGCCGTCGCCACATCGGCCAGCGCCAGCGGCACCAGCGCCGTCACGGTCGCGACCTGGCGCGCGGCGGCCTCGACCTCGCGGCTGGCGGCGGCGTCCAGCGGAGCCAGCAATTCATCCTCGACCAGTCCCAGCAGGCCCGAAGCGTCGAACTGTTCCTCGACCCGTTCGGCCAGACGGTCGCGGCCCCAGCGCGTATCTTCGCGCCCGCGATAGAACGTGATCAGGCGCTGGGTCACGGCCCGGGCCTGCGCCAGATCGGCATCGGCCAGCGCGGCATCGGCGGCGCGGCGCATCCCGTCCACCCGCGACAGCCGGCCCAGCGCGGCCAGTTCGCGCAGCGCGATCAGCATGGCCACCAGCACCAGCGCGCAAATCAGGCCGGTCACGATCCAGCCCAGCACCGGAACGCTGGCGATCAACGAGGTGGCAAAATTCCACGCGGCTACAGAGACCGCCGCCCCCACGACGGCAACCGCCAGCCCCCAGAACCACCGGCCCAAAACCGACGGCTTGCGCGCGGCCAGCCGGGCCGCGGCCTGCATCGCCTGCCCCTGGGGTGGCGCGATATCCGGTACCGGCGCGGCGTTCGCCACGTCGGCGGCCGGGGCATCCTCGTCAAGTTCGATCAGAACCGGACCCTTGGCCATGCGTCACTCCTTCTGTTGCCAGACGAACCGAATGTCCGGCAGCTGTTCATCATTGTCGGCCCCGTCGCTTCGGGCCACTTCGACAAAGCCGTGCCGCTCATAGAACCGGCGCGCGCCCGTATTGGCCTGAAAAGCAAACAGCACCAGTTCGCTACGACCTGCCTTGGCGCTGTCTAGCAGTTGTGCGCCGATCCCCTGGTTTCGCGCGGCGGGGCTCAGGTACAGGCAATGAACCTCGGTCCCGTCCACGGCTAGAAAGCCTGCGACCTTGCCGCCCTGTTCGGCAACCGTGACCCATCCATTGTCGATCATCCGCCCGCAAAAGGCGATGGCTTCGGCCCCGGAATGCAGCTCGGGCATCCAGTCGTTTTCGTGTGCAAAGCCGTGCAGGATCTCTCCGATCGCCCCGGCATCGAGGCTGCGCGCGGGCCTGAGGGTAACGGTCACAGCCGGTCTCCGATCAGGAACTGCGCAGCGCGGTCCAGCCGGATATGCGGCGGGCCGTCGCCGGGGCGCAGCGACAGATGCGCCGGGGCAAAGGTCATGAACCCGTAATCCTCGCCCAACCAAGTGTCGGCCCCCCTGCGCGCGGGGCCCAGCAGATGGGCGGGGTCTTCGGGCAGCTCTCCGGGATAGAAGGCCGCCTGCTTGCCGGTGTCCAACGTACCGCGCACGCAGGGCAGTTCGACGCCGTTGTGGGTGCGGATTTCTTCGGTCGTCACGCGCAGCGCGGCGATGGACATGGCAGCGGTCTCGGCCCCGGCGAACCTGGCGCGGTCGCGCGCCTCGCGCGTCAGAGCCTCCATGATCGCGGTCAGGCGCGGGTGCTGCAGGTGGTGCAGGTGATCGGCCTTGGTGGCAGCGAACAGGATGCGTTCGACCCGCTTGCCCAGCAGCATCTGGCTGAGCCACGCATTGCGGCCGGGCCGGAAGGCAGACAGGATATCACCCATGGCGCGGCGCATGTCCTCGACCGCCTGCGGCCCCTTGTGGATCGCGCCCAGCGCATCCACCAACACCACCTGCCGGTCGATCCGGGCGAAATGATCCCGGAAAAAGGGCTTCACGACCTGCGATTTGTAGGCCTCGAACCGGCGCTCCATCTCGCGATGCAAGCTGCGGCGGCGCGAGGCGCCCTCGGTCGGCAACGGTGCAAAAGTCAGCACCGGCGACCCGGCCAGATCACCCGGCAGCAGAAACCGGCCCGGCGTACAGTCATAGAAACCCGCATCCCGCGCGGCAGTCAGATAGTCGGCAAAGCCCCGCGCCAGGGCCTGCGCGGTGGGTTCATCATGGGGGTCGGCCGGGTCAACAGATTTGATCTGGGCCAGGAAATCGGCGGCGGCCGGACGCTGCGCGATCCGCTCCAACGTTTCGCGCGACCAGTCGTCATAGGATTTTTCGAGCAGGGCCAGATCCAGCAGCCACTCGCCGGGATAGTCGACGATGTCCAGATGCACGGTGCGCGGCCCCTGCAGGCCGGCCAGCAGCCCGGCGGGGCGGACCTTGAACGACAGACGCAGCTCGGACACGGCGCGGGTGCTGTCGGGCCAGTGGGGCTGCGGCCCGGTCAGAGCCGACAGGTGCGATTCATAGTCGAACCGGGGCACGGTGTCGTCGGGCTGCGGCTGCAGGTAGGCGGCGTTGATGCGCCCCTCCTGCTGGGCGACCAAGCCGGGCATCCGCCCCCTGTCCAGCAGGTTGGCCACCAGCGACGTGATAAACACCGTCTTGCCCGACCGCGCCAGCCCGGTGACGCCCAGCCGGACGACCGGTTCGAAAAACGTCTCGGACACGCGGTCGCCGACGGATTCGACGCCGCGCACAAGACTGTCTGCCAGTGATGAGATGACCAAACCGCCGCCCCGCATTTCTTGTTTGTCCCAAGATAGGTAGCCGCTGCCCCGGTTGCCAGCGCTTTTGCCGCCTGCCCTTGCCCGGGCGCGTCCGGCAAGGTACCAGCAGCCCATGCCCAGATACGCGTTGAAAGTCGAATACCAAGGTGCGCCGTTTGCCGGATGGCAGCGGCAGAAAGAGCTGCCCTCGGTCCAGGGCGCCATCGAGGCTGCTTTGTCGAAACTGCAGCCCGGTGCGCACACGATCGCGGCCGCCGGGCGTACGGATGCGGGCGTTCATGCGCTGGGGCAAGTGGCCCATTGCGACCTTGAAAAAGACTGGGACCCGTTCCGCCTGTCCGAGGCGCTGAACTATCACCTCAAGCCGTTGCCGGTGGCGATTCTCAAGGCCGCGCGGGTGGCGGAAGACTGGCATGCGCGGTTCTCGGCCATCGAGCGGCAATACCTGTTCCGCATCCTGATCCGCCGTGCACCCGCGACCCATGACAAGGGCCAGGTCTGGCAGATCGGGCACCCGCTGGATGTCGCCGCAATGCAGGAAGGGGCCGACATGCTGATCGGGCGGCACGACTTCACCACCTTCCGGTCCTCGATCTGCCAGGCGGCCAGCCCGGTCAAGACGCTGGACGAGCTGCGCGTCGAACAGGTTCAGGGCTTTTCCGGCCCCGAGGTGCATTTCCATGTCCGTGCCCGGTCCTTCCTGCACAACCAGGTGCGCAGTTTCGTCGGTACGCTTGAACGGGTCGGCGCGGGCGCCTGGACCCCGCAGGACGTGCGCGATGCGCTCGAGGCCGCCGACCGCGCGGCCTGCGGGCCGGTCTGCCCGCCGCAAGGTTTGTACTTGGCGCGGGTGGGCTACCCCGATCCTGTTTTCGACTGACGTCAGAGCGCGCGCAGCAGCAATCCGCCCGCGATCACCGCGATCAGCAGCCCGGCCACCAGTTCGATCGTGGGCGCCAACACGGCCGCAAACCGCGTGGCCGAGGCCGAGGCCAGCAACCCGCCCCGCAACCCGAACGACGTCCAACCAACCAGGGTGGTAACGGTCGCGGTGCCCAGCGCCATGGCAAAGGCCCCGGCGATACCGACCATCGCGATGCCCATCTGCCAGGTCAGGATCAGCACGAACAAAGCTCCGGTACAGGGTCGCGCGGCGATGCCGGCGATCAGAATCAGCGCCTCGCGCAGGCTGCCGACCTGGGCCACCTCTTCGGCGGTGGGGCCGTGACGATGCCCGCAATCGGAACAGACCTCGCCGTCGTGGTGGTGATGCCCGTGATCATGATGATGGTGATGGTCGTGCGGAGCACTGTCCGCACGGCCGCGCCGGGAGAAACTGCGCAGCGACCGCAGAACAAGCCACAGCCCGATGGCCGCGATTGCGCCATAGCTGACCGGGGCCATGATCTGCTCGGTGGTGCCGACCAGGCTTTCCCGCGACATCTGGAACACCAGAACGCCTGCATAAACCAGAACGATCGCCGTCACGGCCTGCCCCAGCGAGGACAGAACGCTGATCGCCGACAGGCGCAGAAAGGCGACATTGCGGCCCAGCCCGTACCCTCCGATCAGCACCTTGCCATGACCCGGCCCCACCGCATGGAAGAACCCATAGGCAAAACACACGGCCAGCAGCGTGGCCACGGCCTCGGGCTGTTCGGCCCGCGCGGCCCGCAGGGCACGGGCGATCTGGTTCTGGAATTCCCGCTGCTCGCCCGCGGCCCAAGACGCGAGGCTGTCAAAACCTCCGCTGCCCCAGAACCACAGCAGCAGCGCAATCGCCAGGCTGACCGGCAGGATCAGGTAGCGGGACATGAAACGCGGATCTCGGTGGCAAAGCTTTCACCGACCAGAGGGATGTCGTTCTCCTCGAGGTCATAGTCGGCGTCCAAGGTCAGCAGAAAGGCCTGCATCTGGGCCAGTTCGCCGTCGATATCCGGCTCGAACCTGTCGATCCGGCAGGTTTCAGGCCCGGAAACGGTGACCGGACGCGTCACCTCGTAGGCGGTATAGAATGTCTCGTCATAGGGTTTGGCCGACAGAGCCTGCGCGGGTACTGGCTCGCCCTCGACCTTGCGCAGATGGGTGGTCACGATACGGCCATCCTCTGTCGTCGCGCGCGGCTCTAGCGGACCAGACAAGGCAACCGGCTGATCGGCTGCTAGGATGACCAGATCGCCGTTGTATCCTTCGACCCATTGCGCGTCGAAGCCAGCAAGGCGCTGTTCTTCCGCCTCGGATAAAACGCCGTCGCCGTCCTGATCCAACCTCATATCCTCGAGCACCAGCAGCGAGTAGAATTCGTCATAAGCCCAAGTGACGCGGACATGGGTCAGGTTGCCCGACTCGTCCACGATGAATTCCAACCCGGTGTCGATGAAGACATGCGGGTGCGCCACTGCAGAAAACGGCAGGCAACAGGCGATCACGGCGGGAATCCAGCGCATGAACGCGAAGATAGGGTGCCCGACCGGCGCTGGCAACACAGTTCGGCGGTGAGCACGGATTTTGCCGCTCATTTCGGCGGAAACAGGACCAGCGTCTGCAGCGCCGTGCCAATCGGGCCTTGAGTATCGTACAGAACCGACTGCGACATCCCGATGCCGCTGGGCTGCCAGTGTGACACGGAATCCGAGGCGAGCCAGTCAGACACCGGCTCGCGGTGGATCTGCACCGTCAGGTCGGTGTTCATGAACCCCATTTCCGAGGTCGGCGCATTCCAAGAAATGCCATTGCCGCAATCGGCCAGCGGGCACAGCGACTGGATCGGCGAGGGGGTTTCGCCCTGCAACAGAGGCGGGGTGCGCATCCAGATGGTTTTTGGCCCCGCCCCTTGGTTGCCGCCCTTGGGATAAGCCACCTCGGAATGATGGGCAAAGCCGGGCAGGTCATGCCGCATTTCGCCGATGGGAAACGGGCCGTCTTCGATCTGCGACAGGTCGGGGCCTTGGATCGCCACATTCGGCACCGGCCCCAGATCCCGGCGCGCCAGATGCATCGTGGTGGCGGTGGCGCACAGCGTATCGTCCAGGTCATGCACGGTGACGCGCGTGGTGGCCAGCGTCTTGGTGTGGCGCACGGTCTCGGCGGCCACGCGCAGACCGTACAAAGGCAGCGGGCGCAGCAGATCGACCGTCAGGCGGGTCAGCATCTTGTCGAGGCCGACCTCGATCTCGGCCGCGCGCACGATCAGGCCCGCAACCGGGCCGGCATGACAGTGATCGGCCGACCACGGCCCGCGCGCCGGGTCATTGCCGACAAAGGCCCCGTCGGGCGCGACCCGAAAATATGCGGTCTCACCCACCACTGGCTGCATCGCCGCGTCCTGCATGTCAGATCTTTTCCTGGGTATGCTTTCTCAGTTCGGCCCGCGCCACCTGACGGCGATGCACCGCATCCGGGCCATCGGCTAGCCGCAGCGTGCGCACATGGGTCCAGGCGGTGGCCAGCGGCGTATCCTGGCTGACGCCTTGCCCGCCAAACATCTGCACCGCCTCGTCGATCACCTTCAGCGCAACACGCGGCGCGACGACCTTGATCTGGCTGATCCACGGGGCCGCCGCGCGCGCATCGCCCTGATCCATGTACCACGCGGCCTTCAGACACAACAGGCGGGCCATCTCGATCTCCATCCGGCACTCGGCGATGATGTCGAAATTGGCACCCAGCTGCGCCAGCTTCTTGCCGAAGGCTTCGCGCTGCAGGGCGCGTTTGCACATCTGCTCCAGCGCCATCTCGGCCTGGCCGATCGCGCGCATGCAGTGATGGATGCGACCGGGCCCGAGGCGCCCCTGCGCGATTTCGAACCCGCGGCCCTCGCCCAGCAGGATGTTCTCGGCCGGCACTCGGACATCGGTGAACCGGATATGCATGTGCCCGTGCGGCGCGTCGTCATGGCCGTACACTTCCATCGGGCGCAGGATCTCGATCCCCGGCATGTCGGCGGGCACCACGATCATGGACTGGCGCTGGTGCTTGGGCAGGTCGTCGCCGCCGGTCTTGACCATCACGATGTAGACCTTGCAGCGCGGATCGCCCGCACCGGACGACCACCATTTCTCGCCATTCAGAACATAGTCATCCCCGTCCCGCACGCAGGACATCGAGATATTCGTGGCATCCGACGAGGCTACATCCGGTTCGGTCATCAGATAGGCCGAGCGGATCTCGCCCGCGAGTAGCGGCTTGAGCCACTGCTCTTTCATCTTCTCGGTGCCATAGCGCTCGAACACCTCCATGTTGCCGGTGTCGGGGGCGGAACAATTAAACACCTCGGCGCCCAGCGGGGTCTTACCCATCTCTTCGGCGAAATAGGCGTACTCGACCGTAGTGAGGCCAAATCCCTTGTCGCTGTCGGTCAGCCAGAAATTCCACAGACCCGCCGCCTTTGCCTTGGCCTTCAACCCCTCCAGGATCTCGGCCTGGCGGTCGGTGTACTGCCAGCGGTCGCCCTTGTTGATCTCGGCCTGGTATTCCTCTTCCAACGGCATGATCTCGTTGCGGATCATGTCGCGGACCCGCTCCAGCAGCGCCCGGTTCTCCTCGCGCAAGACGAATGACATGTTCATGGATGGTCCCTCCCCAATGGCCCGGCGCAGGGCCGAATTTCTGACGCGAGGATGGCGCAGGGGCACTGACCCTGTCCAGCCGGGTGACGGGACGTCACGCGCAATCATTTGTTCAAAGGACTTCGGGACGTTTGGCCCGGATCGAGCGTTTCCCCCAGGCAATCAGGGTGTCATGATCCAGTTTCCGCCAGCGTCCCTGCAACGCCGCGTCCGGATTTCGCGGGTTTGATCACCGCCTTCGGCTTGGATGAAATGCTGCAGATGTACACAGTTTCCCCGCACGTCGCGTACCCGGATCGTCCCTTTCGAGCCGGTCTGTTCATTTTCCCAGCTGCGTTCCTGCCCGACGCTAGGCGTCCCGCCCGACAGCAGTGCCGTCGAGGCCGCGTCCAGAATCTGAAAATCAGCCGGGCTCAGGCCCATTTCAGCAATGATCCGCGACAGAGGTTTGGCCTGCGCCGTGCCGATCAACCCGACCAGAACCGCTGCGCAGAAGAGGAAGAAAAACCGGGGCATGCCTTGAAACTCGCTTTCGTCGAAAAGGGTCCGGGGCCAAGCCTATACCGCGGGTGCGGTGCGGCCAAGCCCCGGGCGGGGTGCACCTTCAAATAATCCCGAACAAACCTATTGCATCCGTGACGCTATCGGCCCCCGCACGATCGGCACATAGTGGCCGAGACACCTACCCGAGGTTTTACGATGGCTCATCCCACCTATTACGCGCCCTATGGCGGCCACCCCGGTCAGGATCAGTTGCTGACCGATCGCGCCATGTTCACCGAGGCCTATGCCGTGATCCCGCGCGGTACGATGCGCGACATCGTCACCAGCTTTCTGCCGTTCTGGGAGAAGACCCGGCTGTGGGTCCTGTCCCGTCCGCTCAGCGGCTTCGCCGAGACCTTTTCGCAATACATCATGGAGGTTCAGCCCGGCGGTGGCAGCGACCGACCCGAGACCGACCCGGCGGCGCAAGGCGTCCTCTTCGTGGTCGAAGGGACCGTGGTCCTGACCCTCGCCGGGCAGAAGCACGTGCTGGACCCCGGCGGATACGCCTATGTGCCGCCCGGATCCGACTGGGCGCTGCACAACCGGTCCGACGCGGTGGCGCGGTTCCACTGGGTGCGCAAGGCCTATCAGGCGGTGCCCGGCCTGCCCGCCCCCGACCCGATCATCACCAACGAGCGCGACGTGGCCCCCACCCCGATGCCCGGCACCGAGGGTCGCTGGGCCACCACCCGCTTTGCCGACCCGGCCGACCTGCGTCATGACATGCATGTCAACATCGTCACCTTCGAACCCGGCACCATCATTCCCTTTGCCGAGACCCATGTGATGGAACACGGGCTGTATGTGCTGGAAGGCAAAGCGGTCTATCGGCTGAACCAGGATTGGGTCGAGGTCGAGGCCGGCGACTACATGTGGCTGCGCGCGTTCTGCCCGCAGGCCTGCTATGCCGGCGGGCCGGGGCGGTTCAGGTACCTGCTGTACAAGGACGTCAACCGCCACATGCCCCTGTCCGTGGCCGGGCGATAGCGAGAAATTCCCTCCCGAAACCGGCTTTCCGGGGCCGAGACTTCCCTCGGGGGCCGAAATTTGCTCTGATCGGGGCAGATTTCATGTGTTCATTCCCGGAGATTGCCCAATGAAACTGCATAGATCCATTTTGACTCTGGCCACGATCGCGCCTCTCAGCGTCGCTGCCCCGGCCCTTGCAAACGAAGAAACCCGAACCGTATCGGTGATGAGCCGCACCTGGGCCGTCACCCAGGTGGCCGACGAACCGGTCGTGTACCGCGCCACCCGCGACAACAACAACCTCAACCCGTTCGGTCCGCCCCCGCGCCTGCGCACGCTTCAGGCCATCGCGGCCATCCAGCAAGCGACCGGGTGCAAGGTGATCCGGTCCAGCATGTACCAGAACATCTCGGGTCAGTTCTTCTCGCAAGTCAGCTGCGGCTAACATCCCCCCGAACGGGCATTGAGGTCGCCCCGGCGCCCTGCCATAGCTTGCGCATGAAGATTGCGATCAACGGATTCGGCCGCATCGGCCGCACGATCCTGCGGCAGGTCATGGCGCTGCCCGCCGGGTCAGATGTTCAGGTGGTGCTGATCAACGACATCGCGCCGCTGGAAACCTGTGCCTATCTGTTCCAATACGACAGTACCTTCGGCCCCTATGCCGGGACGGTCGCGGCCCGGAACGCCGCGCTGGTGGTGGATGGCGTAGAAATCCCCGTCACCAACAGCGAAGATGTGGCGCGGGTCGATCTGTCGGGGGTGGATGTGCTGCTGGACTGCACCGGCATCGCCCGCAGCTCGGACGTGGCCGCACGGGGGCTGCAGGCCGGGGCGGCAAAGGTTCTGATCTCGGGGCCGTCACCGGCAGCCGATACCACCATCGTTCTGGGCGCCAACGAAGACGTCTTGGGCGATGCTCGGATCGTGTCGAACGCGTCCTGTACCACGAATGCGCTGGCGCCGCTCGTGAAGGTGCTGGACGGCATCGGAGGCATCGCATCAGGGCACATGACCACGATCCATTGCTACACCAACAGCCAGCCGATGGTGGACGCACCGCGGGGCGATCTGGCGCGGTCGCGCGCGGGGGCGCTGTCGATGGTGCCCACGACCTCGAGCGCGACGCACCTGATCGACGTGGTGCTGCCGCATCTAGCCGGGCGCATCTCGGGCGCGGCGGTGCGGGTGCCGACGGCCAGCGTCTCGGCCGTGGACCTGGTGGCGACGCTGGAAACTCCGATGGACATCGACACCTTCACAGAACGGTTGCGCCATGCGGTTGTCGAGTCGGCCGTTCTTGGCTGGACCGACATGCCCCTGGTGTCGTCCGACCTGCGGGCGCGGCCCGAGTCGCTGGTGATCGCTGGCCCCGAGATCCGCATGGTCGGCGACCGCCAAGTGCGGGTTTTTGGCTGGTACGACAATGAATGGGGGTTCTCGGCCCGGATGCTGGATGTGGCCAGGCTAATGGCGGGCTGACCCGGTCAGGGCAACCGCACCTCGTAAGGGGTGTCGAACCAATGCTCCTGAAGGTTGGTGCCGTCGCCGATGCGGTCGACCACGGCGAACAGGCCGGGCGCGTGCAGCGGCGTCAGCACGCCGTGCCATGTGCCGCGATGATAGTTCACGGCCTGCCCCGGCTGCGTCACGAAGGCCAGCGGCCTGCCCGGAACGCCATCTTCGTCCGGCGCGACGATCACCAGGAACGGCTGGTGGGTCATCGGAATGAAGGCCTGGCTGCCCTGAGGGTGACGTTCGACCATGTCCAGTTGATAGGGCAATGCCCGCGGGTTGGCGTCGAACAGGCTGATCCCCGCGCGCCCGTCCGCAAAATCCAGCACCGCTCGGTCATGGTATCGCCCGCACTGACCCTGGTTGATGATCTTGTCCGGCGCGCCCGAAACCTCGAGCACGTCGCCGAATGGCGCAAAGGCCTGGGCCGTCAGCGGCGCGATATGGATAACCAGGGTCATGAGGGCAACAGGTCGCGCAGGCGGAACTCGGCGATGCGCTCGACCTGACGGCACGCTTCGGCGAGCTCGGTCTCGCGGTCATTCTCGATGCGTCGCTGAAACGCCTGCAGGATCGAGGCCTTGTCGTGGTCGCGCACCGCGATGATGAAGGGAAAGCCGAATTTCCGGGTGTAACGCGTGTTCAGGTTGGTAAAGGCGTCGCGCTCGGCGTCGGTCAGGGCGTCCAACCCGGCCGAGGCCTGTTCGGCGGTGCTTTCAGCCGTCAGGCGTTTGGCCTGTGCCAGCTTGCCCGCCAAATCCGGATGCGCGGTCAGAACGCCCAAGCGCTCCTCGGGCGAGGCCGAACGGAACACCCGCGCCAGCGCGTTGTGCAGCCCGCCCGCCGTATCGTGCGCCGGCCCCAGTTCCAGCGCCCAGGCGCGCTCGGCGATCCAGGCCGAATGTTCGAAGATGCCGCCATAGGCCGCCACGAAGGAGTCGCGGTCCATCTGCGAGGGGCGCGGGCGGTCCTGCGGCGGATGATGCGCGGCCCAGTGTTCGGCAATCTGCAACCGGGTCGCGAACCACACATCGGAAAAGCCGCGCGCATAGTCCAGAAACCGCTTCAGCGCCATCACCCGGCCCGGTCGGCCGATCAGGCGGCAATGCAGACCGATCGACAACATCTTGGGCGCGCCGGCCTGCCCCTCGGCATAGAGCGCATCGAAACTGTCGCGCAGATACGCAAAGAACTGATCGCCCGAGTTGAACCCCTGCGGCGTGGCAAAGCGCATGTCGTTGCAGTCCAGCGTATAGGGCACGATCAGCTGGTCGCGCCCGCCGGTGTGCACCCAAAAAGGCAGATCGTCGGCATAGCTGTCGGCCACATAGGCAAACCCGCCTTCCTCGGCGACAAGCCGCACGGTGTTGTCCGAACACCGCCCCGTGTACCAGCCGCGCGGGCGGTCTCCGACCACCTCGGTGTGCAGGCGGATCGCCTCGGCGATCTGGGCGCGCTCCTCGTCTTCGGGCATGTCCTTGTGTTCGATCCATCTCAGCCCGTGGCTGGCGATCTCCCACCCGGCGGACTTCATCGCCGCCACCTGATCGGGCGAGCGCGCCAGCGCGGTGGCCACGCCATAGACGGTCACCGGCAGGTCGGCCATCAGGCGATGCAGCCGCCAGAACCCGGCGCGGGCGCCGTATTCATAGATGGATTCCATGTTCCAATGCCGCTGGCCGGGCCAGGGCGCGGCGCCCACGATTTCGGACAGAAACGCCTCGGACGCCGCATCGCCATGCAGCACGCAGTTTTCGCCGCCCTCTTCATAGTTCAGCACGATCTGCACTGCCAGTTTGGCGCCGCCGGGCCACTTCGCATCGGGCGTGGTGGCGCCATATCCGATCATGTCGCGCGGGTATCTGGGGGGCTGCATGTTGGGTTCCGCCTTTTGTTGCGACCATTCACTGGCTTTTTATTGCATGAAACCGCAAGGGATTATCAAATCAATCCGAACGCTGTTTCGGTTATTTGGCCGTTTCCTCGGGCATGGGTTTCGCCTCAGAATGCCGTCTATCCGTTTGCCAAATCCGCTGACGACCGGCAAGACTGCACCACGCAACAGGCAGGAGAGACCCGTGACAGGATACCTGACGACCCACGTTCTGGACACGGCCCGCGGCTGTCCGGCCAAGGAGCTGAAAATCGCGCTGTACCGCGTGTCGGGCAATTCGCACCGCAAGCTGGTCGAGATGCAGACCAACGCCGATGGGCGCACCGACAGCCCGATCCTGCCGCAGGATCGGTTTGAGCCCGGCACCTACGAGTTGATCTTTTTTGCCGGCGACTATCTGCGCGCCACCGACCAGGCGGGAGCGGAACCGCTGTTCCTGGATCAGGTTCCGATCCGGTTCGGCATGTCCGATCCGCAGGCGCATTACCATGTGCCGCTGCTGCTGTCGCCCTACGGCTATTCCACCTATCGCGGCAGCTGAGAGCCTAGGCCTCGGCCCGGCGGACGACCGCACCGATCCGGGCGATCACGAAATCCATGAACAGGCGCGCCTTTGGGTCTTGATGGCGGCGATGCGTGTACAGGCACGCCATCTGCACCGGCACGGGCGGCGTGTCTTGCGCCACCGGTACAAGGCGGCCGGCCTTCAGATGCTCGGCCACTTCGAAGACCGGCTTCATCGCGATCCCCTGCCCCGCCAGTGCCCAATCGGTCAGCACGTCGCCATCATCGCACTCAAACCGACCGGACACGGCAAAGCGTTTGGGGCCGTCGGGCGTCTGCAACAGCCATTGAAACTCGGTCGCGCCGGGATAGCGCAGGTTCAGGCATTCGTGCCGGTCCGCGATCAGATCAGCCCCCGATCGCGGCATGCCCAGGCGCGCGACATAATCCGGAGCCGCGCACAGAATGCGCTGACAATCGGCGATCTTGCGGATGCGCAGGGTGCTGTCCTCGGGCAGGCCGATGAAGAACGCAAGATCCAGCCCCTCGGTCGTCAGGTCCACCGAGCGGTCGGTCAGGCGCAGCCGCACGTCGATCTCGGGGTATTTGTCCAGAAATTCCGGCACTTGCGGCGCGATCAACCGCCGCCCCACCCCAAGCGGCGCCGCCACGAACAAGGTGCCGCGCGGGGCCTCGGTCAGGTGCATAACCTGCGCCTCGGCCTGATCGACCGCGTCCAGCACCGCCACCGCACCGGGATAGAAAGCCCGGCCCTGCTCGGTCGGCGACAGGTTGCGCGTGGTGCGCTGGAACAGACGCACGCCCAGATGATCCTCGAGCTGGGAAATCCGCGCCGATGTCACCGCCGGTGAAATCCGCAGATCGCGGCCCGCCGCCGACATGCTGCCCAGATCATAGACCCGGACAAAGGTGCGAATGTTGTCGAGATAGGACATCTTATCGTTTTTTTTGATACAGTTTGACAATATGCGGGAATACCGAAGAAACCACCACTTGCCTAGTGTGCGGGCAAACAATCGGAGAGCCATGGATGTTTGAGTTTGCCGTGTTCTGGGACTGGTTGGCCTTTGGCGTGCGCTGGCTGCATGTGGTCACCGCGATCGCGTGGATCGGGTCGTCGTTCTATTTCATCGCGCTGGACCTCGGCCTGAACCGCGACATTCCCGGCCCGGCGGATGGCGAGGAATGGCAGGTGCATGGCGGCGGGTTTTATCACATCCAGAAATACTTGGTGGCGCCCGAACGGATGCCCGATCACCTGACCTGGTTCAAATGGGAAAGCTATTCCACATGGCTCAGCGGCGCGGCGCTGCTGATGATCGTCTATTGGGTGGGTGGAGAGCTGTACCTGATCGACGCGCAAAAGGCCGATCTGGCGCTGTGGCAGGGCATCCTGATCTCGGCGGCGTCGCTGACCGTGGGCTGGCTGATCTATGATTTCCTGTGCAAATCTGATCTGGGCGAGCGTCCGACCCTGCTGATGCTGCTGCTATTCGTTCTGCTGGTGGCAATGGGCTGGGGATACAACCAGATCTTCACCGGCCGCGCGATGATGCTGCATCTGGGCGCCTTCACCGCCACGATCATGACGGCCAACGTATTCTTCATCATCATGCCCAACCAACGGATCGTGGTGGACGACCTGAAAAATGGCCGCACCCCCGACCCGAAATACGGCAAGATCGCCAAGCTGCGCTCGACCCACAACAACTATCTGACTTTGCCGGTGGTCTTCCTGATGCTGTCGAACCACTATCCGCTGGCCTTTGCGACCAAGTACAACTGGATCATCGCGGCGCTGGTCTTTCTGATGGGCGTCACCATCCGCCACTATTTCAACACGCGCCACGCCCGGGCCGGCAACCCGACCTGGACCTGGCTTGTGACGGCCCTGCTGTTCATCGCCATCATGTGGCTCTCCACCGCCTCGATGCACGACCCGCTGGAAGAGGCCGAGGCGCAGCCGCTGACGCCCTATGAACAGAGGTTCGCCGAGGCCCCCGGCTTCGAGGCCGCCCATGACGTCGTTCTGGGCCGATGTTCGATGTGCCACGCGCGCGAGCCGGTCTGGGACGGCATCCTGTGGGCGCCCAAGGGCGTTCTGCTGGAAACCGAGGCCGACATCGCGCGCAACGCCAAGCAGATCTATCTGCAGGCGGGGATCAGCCACGCGATGCCGCCCGCGAACGTGACCTACATGGAGCCCGAGGACCGCGCGGCCATCGTCCGTTGGTTCCGCAACGCCGGGTCATGACAGCCGGCTGAAAATCCAGCTTGTCCACCCAATATTTCTGTCCCTTTCCCGCGCGCGATGTTCTAACATGCCGATCAAGGACGTTGCGGAGGCCGCATTTCGGCTGAAAAACCGCAATGCAGAACGGGTGGAGCCAATTGATGCGGGCAGGCAGGCGGAAGTGCAGTCTGAGGGGCTGGTTCATTGGCGCGGTGCTAGCCGTGGCCCCGCACAGCCTGCTTGCACTGGAAACCTCCCTGTCGGCGCCGGGCCTGCCGCCGGACGTTGTCAAGAAGATCGAAAACACGTCCTCGGTCATCACGGCCGAATCCCGGGGCCTGGACACACCTTTGGAGGTCTTTTCGGCCGCCCTGTCCGATTATCGCACCATCGTGCAGATCCTGTATGACGCGGGGTATTTCGGGCCTTCGGTCAGCATCAAGCTGGACGGGCGCGAAGCCGCTGACCTCAGCTCGGTGAACGTTCCGGCGCGGATCAACCGTGCGGTGATCTCGATCAATCCCGGGCCCGCGTTTTCTTTCGGAACCGCCGTCATCCGCCCCGTGGCCCCCGAAACCGACCTGCCCGAAGGCTTCGCCACCGGAAAGCGCGCCACTACCGGCGCGATCCATGATGCGGCGTCGGCCGGGGTGCAGGGCTGGAAAAACGCGGGCCACCCCAAGGCCGCCCTGTCCGATCAAGAGATAATCGCCCGCCACGCCCAAGCCCGGCTGGATGCTCGGATCAGGCTGGACCCGGGCCCACGCCTGCGGTTCGGCAAGATGCATATCGCAGGCGACACCGATGTCAGACACAGGTCAATCGAGAAAATCGCTGGTTTCCCTTCGGGCGAGGTCTATTCGCCGGACAAGCTGCAGAGAGTCGGCACCCGGTTGCGTCGCACCGGAACATTCAGCAGCGTTTCGATCGTCGAGCGTGAAACACCCAACCCCGACGGCACGCTGGATTTTGACGCCACCTTCGAGGACCTGCCCAAGCGCCGCCTGACCTTCGGGCTCGAACTCGCCTCGCGCGATGGGCTGGATCTGGCGGCCACCTGGACCCACCGAAACGTTTTCCGACGCGCCCAGCGTCTGCGGCTCGAAGCCGCGATCCGCAACATCGGCGGGTCCGAAGACGTCGATTACCGCCTGGGCCTGCGCCTGGACCAGCCCGACAGGCTGGGCCCCGACGACAGCACATTCTGGAGCGCGTTGCTGGAACGGCGCGACACCGACAATTACACCGTCTCGGCAGCGTCGCTGGTCTTCGGCGCACGTCGGACATTTTCAGACCGTCTCTATGCCGAAGCCGCCACGGGTTTCTACTACTCCGAAGCGGATGACGCCTATGGTACAGGCCGCAAGTTCCGGTATTTCATCCTGCCGACCCGATCCGAATGGGACCTGCGCGACAGCAAGGTCAGCGCCACGCGCGGTTATTACCTTGACGCCCAGGTTATGCCGTTTGTCGGGCTGTCTGGAACCGATACGGGGATTCGGCTGTTTGTCGACGGGCGTGGTTATGCCAGCTTGGGCACCGGCGGACGGCTGGTGCTTGCCGGGCGCATTCAGCTGGGTTCGGTGATCGGCCCGCCGGCCGACGGGGTCACGCCCGACTTCCTGTTCTTCTCGGGCGGCGCGGGCACCGTGCGCGGCCAACCGTATGAAAGCCTGGGCGTGCCCGTCGGAACCGGAATCGCCGGTGGCAAATCCTTCCTGGGCCTGTCCGGCGAAGTCCGCGGAAAGGTGACCGAGAAACTGTCGCTGGTCGGGTTCTACGACTACGGTGCCGTGGACATCTCGTCCTTCGTTGGCAGCGGCGCCGAAACCCATTCGGGCGCCGGCTTGGGGGTCCGGTATGATCTGGGTGGGTTTGGGCCCCTGCGGCTGGATCTGGCCGTTCCCGTCCAGGGAGACACCGGCGACGGGCTGCAATTCTACATCGGGATCGGGCAGGCATTTTGACACGTCATCTTTCATATCCGCTTGCGATCGCCGCCCTGTCGCTGACTTTGTCGGGTCCCGTTGCGGCACAGGACACGGATGGCGGCGGCATGCTGTCGGATTTCCTTCAGAACACCCTGTCCGGCGACAATCGCAACGTGCGCGTCGTGGGGCTGCAAGGCGCGCTGAGCGCCCGCGCCACAATCGAGGAGATCACCGTCGCCGATGACGACGGCGTCTGGCTGACCATCCGCAACGCCGAGCTGGACTGGAACCGCCTGGCCCTGATCCGCGGACGGTTTTCCGTGAACGCCCTTGCGGCGGAGGAAATCGAAATCGCCCGCGCGCCCGGCAAGACGACGTCGGATGAACCGACCGCCACAGCCGAGGCCCAGCCCTTTCAACTGCCGGAACTGCCTGTTGCCATCGAAATCGGAGAACTCCGGGTGGACAGCCTGTCGCTGGGTCAGCCGCTGATCGGCGTCGCGGCCACGTTGTCGGTAGACGGCAACCTGACGCTGGCCGACGGCACCCTTGACACCAAGCTGGGTATCGACCGACTGGACCGCCAGGGCGACCGGATCGCCTTGACCGCCGGGTTCCAGAACGAAAGCCGTCAGATCGACCTTGACTTGACCGTGTCCGAGGCGCCCGGCGGCCTGATTTCCCAAGCCCTGAAAATCCCCGACAGCCCGGCCATCGGGTTGACGGCCAAAGGGTCTGGGCCGGTCACGGATTTCACCGCCGATATCGGTCTGGGCAGCGACGGGATGGACCATGTCAGCGGCCAGATACGTCTGCGGGGACTCGAACAAACGCAAACCTCCGCACAGGACGGCATTGTCTTTACAGCGGATCTGGGCGGCGACCTCAGGCCGTTTCTTGCCCCCGAAATCGACCCGTTCTTCGGCGCGCGCACACGCCTGTTCATCGACGGACGGACATTGCCGGGCGGCGGGATAGAGGTCTCCATGGCCGAAATCACCTCACAGGCGCTGCGCTTCGAGGCGCAGGTGAACCTTGCCGCAGGCAACGCCTTGCAGATGGCAGCCATTCAGGGCCGGATCACTCCGCCTGCCGGCGATGAGGTGGTTCTGCCCTTCGGCGGCGGGGATACCTCGGTGGGCGCAGCCCAGTTCTCGGCCCTGTTCGACCAGAAGAACGGCAACTACTGGGATCTCAGCCTGACCGCCAACGCAATCGATACGCCGCAGTTGCGCGTCGCTCGGGCGCGGCTGACGGCACAGGGCACTCTGACGCAAACCGCCGGCCTGGACCTCAGCGGCGATCTTCAGGCCTATTTGGGCGGTGTCGATCCAAATGATCCCGCCTTGAAGGCGGCGGTTGGCGACCAGATCACCCTGGATGGCCGGTTCGACTATGGCGCAGACCAGACGCTTGGGTTGTCGGGGTTCGAACTGGTCGGAACCGACTATGCCATGCGGGCCGACGCACAGATCAGCGGGTTGGCGAGCGGGTTGAAGGTCGACGGGACCGCCACCGCCGATGTGACGGACCTGTCCCGGTTCTCGGGCCTGGCGAAACTGGACTTGGGCGGACGGGCCAGCCTGCGTGTCGAAGGCGCGGGCTCGCCGCTGGAGGGGAGTTTCGACGGCAAGCTGACCGTTGAAGGGCACGACCTGTCCACCGGTCGCGACGACATCGACCCGGTGATCGCCGGAGAGACCGACATCGCGCTGGACGCGCGGCGCGATGCGGGCGGCATAACGATCCGCGCGCTCACCATCAACGGCGAGACCTTGACCGCGCAGGCCAGCGGAGACGTGACGACCCCCGGCGGCAATCTGACGCTCGACGGACAGGCCGAGGTGAGGGCTACCGATCTGTCGATATTTTCAGGCTTGGCCCAGCGCCCGCTGGCCGGCGCGCTGTCGGCGCGGGTGGATGGCAAGGGCGCGGTCCGGACGCTGGCGTTCGACGGCACCGCCAGTCTGGACGCCCGCGATGTCCGAACCGGGCTGGACCAGATCGACCCGCTGTTGACCGGCCGCGTTGAGGCGGCGTTCGACGGGGCGTACGGCCGCGACCGAATCGACATCCGGCAGGCAAGCCTGAACAGCGCCGCCGTGCAGGCCGAGATCGCCGCCACCATCGACGACCCGACCGGGAAATTGGTCGTTGATGGCCGGGCCAAGGCCGAAATCCCGGACCTGTCGTTGTTCGCGGCATTGGCGGGCCGCCCCGTGGCCGGGGCCGTTTCGGCAGAACTGTCGGGCAAGGCCGCCAGAGACAGCCGCACCTTCGACATTCGCGGAACAGTCAAGGCCGACGACATCCAGACCGGGGTCGCATTGGCCGACGCTCTGGTACCGGGTCGCACGACCCTGACCGTGGACGCGGCGAACGACGACCAGGGCCTGAACATCCGCACATTCCGGCTGGCAGGCACCGCGCTGTCGGCAAATGCCTCGGGTCAGTTGGACCGGGCATCCGGCGGGCTGAGTTTCTCGGCCGGTCTGGACGATCTGGCACGCATCTCGAACACGATTTCGGGGCCATTGAAACTGGATGGTAACGTGGCGCCCACGGCTTCGGGGCTGGAAGGGTCGGCGCGTCTGCAAGGGCCTGACAGCTCATTCGCGGCGCTTGTCGGCGCGGTGAACACGGATGGGTCCGCCGATCTGGACTTTGACGCCAGGTTCGACCGTATCGAGCGTTTCGCGCCGGACTTCCCGGGCAGCGTCACCGCCAAGGGAAATGCCCGGCGTGACGATGGTGTCTGGACGATCGACGCCGCCGCAACCGGCCCGGCCGAGATCAACAGTACCGTCAAGGGCACTTATTCCGAGGCAGCAGGCACGGCCGACATCACCGCGCAGGGCGGCGTAAATCTTGGCATCGCCAATGTGTTCATTACCCCGAACAAGATCGAGGGCTCGGCCCAGTTCGATCTGGCCCTCAATGGCCAACCCTCGCTGGACGCGCTCAGCGGCTCGGTCACGACCTCGGAAACTTCGTTGGCCATCCCCACCGCCGGTCAAACCATTACCGGCATCACCGGCCGGATCGACCTTGCCCAAAGCCGCGCGACGATCGCGTTGAACGGCGGCATGCGGGCAGGCGGCGGGTTCACCGTCAGCGGCCCCGTCGATCTGACACCGCCCTTCAATGCGCAGATCACCACCGCGATCAACAACCTGGTGGTGACCGACAACCTGCTGTACGAAACCACGTTGAACGGACAGATCGCCATGACCGGTGCGCTGGCCCGCAACAGCACGCTGGCCGGGCAGATCACCTTCGGCGAAACCAATATCAACCTTGCAGCCGCCTCGGGGGCCGTCGGCGCCGCACCCATCCCGGTGATCGAGCATGTGGGTGAAAGCGCCGCCAGCCTCGTCACGCGCCAGCATGCCCAATTGGTCGAAACCGAGCGCACCCAGAAAGGCGAGTCCCGAATCGCGCTGGACATCAGCCTGCTTGCGCCCAAAAGCGTCTTCGTGCGCGGGCGTGGCGTCAACGCGGAACTTGGCGGTGCGATTTTCATCAGGGGCACCACCGCCTCCGTTGTGCCTTCGGGCCAGATCGACCTGATCCGGGGCAATCTGGACATTCTCGGGCGTCGGCTGGCCTTGACCAAAGGGATCGTCAGCCTGCAGGGCGACCTGAAGCCGTATATCGAATTCGTGTCCTCGGCCAGCACCTCGGACGGAACCGCGACCATCGAGATCGCCGGGCCGCTGGACGCCCCCGCCGTCGACGTGTTTTCCGACCCCGAACGCCCGGCCGAAGAGGCGCTGGCCATGTTGCTGTTCGGCAACCGGTTTTCCGAGCTTTCGCCCTTCGTGATCGCGCAGATGGCGGCCTCGCTGGCGCAGCTCAGCGGTGCGGGCGGCGATGCCACCAAAGGCGTGCGCGACGCGACAGGGGTTGATACCGTCGATGTCGGCGCGACCGAAGGCGGTGGCGGGCGGCTGGGTGCCGGCGCCTATCTGAGCGACAACCTCTATACCGATTTCACCGTGAACACCGAGGGCGATACTGAGGTGAACCTCAACCTTGACGTCACCGACAATATCACTGTGCGCGGCACGGTGGATGGCAAGGGGGAAACCGGAATCGGCATCTTTTTCGATCGCGATTACTGAAGGCCAGTATCGCGGGGCCCGTCAGGATCTTCGGATGCCGATCGGCTGCCCGATTTGCGGCGCGGCCTCCAGACCCGCGTGATCGGCCACCATCCGGGCCAGACGCGCTACGGCCCAGTCCGGGTAGGGTTCCGACCGACCTGTTGAGTGGCTGACATTCATGAACAGGGCCTCTTGGGTGGCACAGACCACGCCATCCTCGGCCGACACCATCTTTGCAAAATAGTGACCACGCTTGTAATCGGCGTCCAGCATCCGAAACCGGAACACCAGTGCCTCTCCCTCGCGAACCTCGCGCAGGAAATGCAGATGCGACTGCAGGATGTACGGCCCCTGCCCCAGCGCCGCGACCTGCGGTTCGCCCAGGCCCAGATGATCGACCAGCAGACGTTCGAAGGCCAGATCGAACACCACGCCGTAATACCCCACATTCATGTGGCCGTTATAGTCGATCCAGTCGGGCCGGACCGAAAAACCGGTGATTTCGACTGGTGCGGGGTACGGGCCGTCATGGCCGCCCAAAGGCTCGGATTGCGGGGTCATTGCGCACTGTCCTCCTCGAAGATCGCCACCGCGCGGACGAACCCGGCCGAGGCGCCCTTAATCTTGAACGGAAAGCAAGAGATCTCGAACCCCGTGGGCGGCAGGCTTTCCAGATTGGTCATCTTCTCCATGTGGCAATAGCCGATCTCCATCGACGCGCGATGCCCCTCCCAGATGATCGAGGGATCATGGGTTTCCGCGTATTCCTGCGCGGTTAGCGGAAAGGGCGCGTCCCAACTCCAAGCGTCGGTGCCGGTCACACGTACGCCGCGCTCGGTCAGGTACAGCGTGGCCTCGCGCCCCATTCCGCAGCCTTTCATCAGGTAATCCGGCTGGCCATAGCAGGTGCCGGCGGAGGTGTTGACCACGACGATATCCAGCGGTTGCAGGTCATGCCCGATCCGCTTCAGCTCGGCCTCGACATCGGCGGCGGTGACGACGTAGCCATCCTCGAAATGCCGGAAATCCAACTTCACGCCCGGGTTCATACACCACTCCAGCGGCACCTCGTCGATGGTGATCGCCCGCTCGCCCCGGTTCATGGTCGAGTGGTGGTGGTACGGCGCGTCCAGATGGGTGCCGTTGTGGGTGGCGATCTGCAGCCGTTCGATGGCCCAGCCCTCGCCGCCGGGCAGGTCCTTTTTTTTCAGGCCGGGGAAAAATGCCATCACCTGCTCGGCCGTCTCGTCGTGGCTCATGTATTCGATCTGCGGCAGCATGATCGGTGGGTCCGACACGATGCCGGTTTCCAGCGGGACGGACAGATCGACGAAACGGCGGGCCATGAACTCCTCCGGGATTGCGCGGCTCAAGGGTTGGCTGGCTGCAAGCATCTGTCAAGCCAAGAAAAAGGCGGGCACGCTGGCCCGCCTTTTCAAGGTTTTGGTGAGTGGTGGCAGTCGTTACTCGGCCGCGATGGCGTCCTCGATCTTTTCGACACGGATGGCCGAGAACTTGAACTCGGGGATCTTGCCATAGGGGTCGATTGCCGAGTTGGTCAGGATATTGGCCGCCGCCTCGACATAGGCGAAGGGGATGAACACCATGTCCTCGGCGATCGCCCGGTCGGCGCGCACCATGATCTCGATCGAGCCGCGCCGGGTGGTCAGACGCACCATCTCGCCCGGCTCGATCCCCATCAGCTTGAGCGTTCGCGGGTTCATCGAACAGTTCGCTTCGGGCTCGACCGCGTCCAGAACCTTGGCACGACGGGTCATGGACCCGGTGTGCCAGTGCTCCAACTGCCGCCCTGTGGTGGCGATCATCGGGAATTCCTCGTCCGGGGCCTCATCCGGGGGGATGATGCTGGCCGGAGTAAATTTCGCACGGCCATCCGGGCGCGGGAAGCCGTCGCCGAACACGATGGACTGGCCCGGATCGGTCTCGGACAGCGACGGATAGGTGATGCTCTCGGTCTCGAGCCGCTCCCATGTGATGTTGTCCAGCGACGCCATGGTCAGCTTCATCTCGGCAAAGACCTGCGAGACATCCGTGTAATCCCAGTTCAGCCCGATGCGCTTTGCCAGATCGACGGTGATCGCCCAGTCCTCGCGCGCATCGCCCGGCGGCGGCACCGCGGGGCGCACGCGCTGCACTTGGCGGTTGGTGTTCGACACCGTGCCGTTCTTTTCATACAGCGCCGAGGCCGGCAGGATGATGTCGGCATAGTTTGCCGTTTCGGTCAAAAAGATGTCCTGCACGATCATCAGGTCCAGCTTGGCCAGCGCCTCGCGGGCGTGGTTCACGTCGGGGTCGGACATGGCCGGGTTTTCGCCCAGGATGTACATGCCCTTGATCTTCCCCACATAGGCGTGGTCGATGATCTCGGTCACGGTCAGGCCCTTCTCGTTCGAGAAATCGCCCGAATTCCAGACCTGACTGAACTTGGCTCGAACGGCGTCGTCGGTGACCGACTGGTAGTCGGGCAGGAACATCGGGATCAGGCCGGCATCCGAGGCCCCCTGTACGTTGTTCTGTCCGCGCAGCGGGTGCAGACCCGCACCGGGCTTGCCCACATTACCCGTCATCAGCGCCAGCGAGATCAGGCAGCGCGAGTTGTCGGTGCCGTGGATATGCTGGCTGACGCCCATGCCCCAGAAGATCAGGCCCGCATTCGCATTGGCGAAAATCCGGGCCACGCGGCGCAGTTGATCGGGCTCGATGCCGCAGATCGGCGCCATCTTCTCGGGCGTGAACTGGCGCAGGTGCTCCTTCTCGGCCTCCCAGTTCTCGGTCCAGCGATGGATGTACTGGCTGTCATACAGCTCTTCCTCGACGATCACGTTCATGATCGCGTTCAGCATCGAGACATCGGCACCGGGCCGGAACTGCAGCATCTCGGTCGCGAATTTGCGCATGCCCACGCCGCGCGGGTCCATCACGATCAGCTTGCCGCCGCGTTTGGCGAACTGCTTGAAATAGGTCGCCGCGACTGGGTGATTCTCGACCGGGTTGGCGCCGATGATGATCGCCACATCGGCATTTTCGATCTCGTTGAAGGTCGCGGTCACTGCGCCCGAGCCCACGTTCTCGATCAGCGCCGCCACCGACGAGGCGTGGCACAGCCGCGTGCAGTGGTCCACGTTGTTGTGGCCAAAGCCCTGCCGGATGAACTTCTGGAACAGATAGGCCTCTTCGTTGGTGCATTTGGCCGAGCCAAAGCCCGCCACGCTGCGCGGATCCTCATCCCGCAGCTTCATCAGCCCCTTGGCGGCCAGGTCCAGCGCTTCGTCCCAGGTCGCCTCGCGGAAATGGGTGCTCCAGTCGGCGGGATCGACGTTCAACCCCTTGGGCGGCGCATCCTCGCGCCGGATCAGCGGCTTGGTCAGGCGGTGCGGGTGGTGGATGTAGTCGAACCCGAACCGGCCCTTGACGCACAGGCGGCCTTCGTTGGCGGGACCGTTGATGCCCTCGACATATTTGACCTTGCCGTCCTTGACCTTGAGGCTGACCTTGCAGCCCACGCCGCAGAAGGGGCAGACGCTTTCGGTCTCGGAGTCGTAATCCTTGCTGTCGCCGTGCTGCTGGTCGTCCAGCACGGTGGCGGGCATCAGCGCGCCGGTCGGACAGGCCTGGACGCATTCGCCGCAGGCCACGCAGGTCGACTCGCCCATCGGGTCGTTCTGGTCGAACACCACCTGCGCGGTATGCCCGCGGCCGGCCATGCCGATCACGTCATTCACCTGCACCTCGCGGCAGGCACGGACGCAGAGGTTGCAGTTGATGCAGGCATCCAGATTGACCCGCATCGCCACATGGCTGTCATCCAGCAGCGGGATCTTCTCGGGCTCTTTCGCCGGAAAGCGGCTGTCGCTGACATCGTTCAGCCTAGCCATGTCCCAGAAATGGCTGGAGGCATCATGCGGCTGCTCTGGCTGGTCGGCCACCAACAATTCCATCACCAGCGCGCGCGATTTCTCGGCGCGGTCGGTGTCGGTTTTGACCACCATCCCTTCAGCCGCCGGGCGGATGCACGAGGCGACCAGCGTCCGCTCGCCCTCGACCTCGACCATACAGGCGCGGCAGTTGCCGTCGGGGCGATAGCCCGGCGCGGGCTTGTGGCACAGATGCGGGATGACCAGACCCTTGCCGTTGGCCGCTTCCCAGATCGTGGTGCCCTCGGGTACCGTCACGTCTTCGCCGTTCAGGTTGAAGGTGACGGTCTTGGTTTCGCTCGCGTCAAGCATAGCTGTCTCCCTCAGATCTCATTGGCGAAATGTTTCATGACCAGGCGGATCGGGTTCGGAGCCGCCTGCCCGAGACCGCAGATCGAGGCATCACCCATCACCTGGCACAGGTCTTCCAGCAGGTCGGTGTCCCATTTCTCGGCCTGCATCAGCTTCACCGCCTTTTCGCAACCCGCGCGGCAGGGCGTGCACTGGCCACAGCTTTCGTCCTCGAAGAACCGCAGCATGTTCAGCGCCGCGTCGCGCGCGGTGTCCTGATCGGACAGGACCACTACGGCGGCGGACCCGATGAAGGTGCCATGCGGTTGCAGAGTGTCGAAGTCCAACGGGATGTCGTCCATCGACGCGGGCAACAGGCCCGAGGACGGCCCGCCCGGTTGATACGCTTTGAAAACGTGACCCTCGGCCATGCCCCCGGCGGCATCAATCACGTCAAGAATGGTCGACCCTGCCGGCAGCAGGTAGACCCCCGGCTTGGCCACGCGGCCCGAGACCGAATAGCTGCGCAGACCGTTGCGGCCATTCTTTTCAACCGAATTGAGGATTTCCGGGCCTTCCCGGCAGATCTTGGACACCCAGTAGAGCGTCTCGACATTGTGCACCAGCGTCGGGCGGCCAAACACGCCGACCTGCGCCACAAAGGGCGGGCGGTGGCGCGGCAGGCCCTTCTTGCCCTCGACCGACTCGATCATCGCGGATTCTTCGCCGCAGATATAGGCGCCCGCACCGCGGCGCAGGTCGATATAGCCTTTCTCGACGATCCCGGCCTGTTCCAACGCTGCAATCTCGCGCCGTAGGATTTCCAGCACCGCCGGGTATTCGTCGCGCATGTAGATGAAGCAGGTCTCAGCCTCGACTGCCCATGCGGCGATCAGCATCCCTTCGAGGAAAACATGCGGCGTGCGTTCAAGATAGTAGCGGTCCTTGAAGGTGCCGGGCTCGCCCTCGTCACCGTTGACAGCCAGGTAACGCGGGCCGTCGTTCATGCGGACAAAGCCCCATTTCTTGCCCGACGGGAAACCGGCGCCGCCTAGGCCGCGCAGACCCGAGGCCAGAACCTGTTCCTGAACCTCTTCCCAGTCGCCACCTTCGCGCAGTTCTCTTAGTTTGGCGTAACCACCGTTTTCGAAATAGGTCGCGAAGGTCTCGTAGTCGGGCAGATGGGCGTGGGTATCGCCCGCCGCGATGGCGGCCTGCACCTTTTCTGGGGTGGCGTGGTCGATATGGTTGTGCCCGATTTCCAGCACCGGCGCGGTGTCGCAGCGCCCCATGCAGGGCGCGCGCAGAACGCGCACTTCGGACGGGTCCAGCCCATCTTCCAGCGCCTTCTTCAGCTGTTGTGCGCCGGCCAATTCGCAGGACAGGGAATCACAAACGCGGATGGTCAGCGCGGGGGGCGGCGTTTCACCTTCTTTGACCACGTCGAAATGGGCATAGAAAGTCGCGGTCTCGTAGATCTCGGCCTGACCGATCCGCATCTCGACCGCCAGCGCGGCGATGTGGTCAGAACTGATATGGCCGTGCGTGTCCTGGATCAGGTGCAGAAACTCGATCAGCAGATCGCGGCGACGGGGGCGGTCGCCCAGCAGGCGCTGAATCTCGGCCTGCGCTTCGTCCGTGAACTGACGGCCCTTGGGCGTGTGCCGCCCCTTGCCTTTACCTGACTTCCAGACGCCCTTTGGCGCGCCTGATGGCTTGGTATCCAATGGTGCCATGATTCCCTCCGAATTGAGGTCCCGTGTCTCATCAGCAAACCATATCGTCAAATCGCAAAACCGAATGGCACGATAACGACGGTTTATCACCGCAAAGACGTCACCACCCGTCGCAAGGCATCGACCGTCGGCAGTTCCGGGTCGCGCGCCAGCGTCGCCAGACAGATCGGCTTGCTGACCACCGGGTCCACCAGAGGCAGAACCCGCGTCCCTTTCAGATCGCCCAGCGCCCGCACCAGAACGCGCGGCACCACCGTCGCCGCCAGCCCTTCGCGCGCCATGACCATCGAGGCAGTGAATCCGCTGGTTTCGGCCACTACATGAGGATGTAGACTTTGTTCGGCGAAAATCCTGTCAAGAATGCGCCGGTTCTGCATCTGCGGCTCCAGCAGGCTGAGCGGGAACTCGGCCACGCGTGCCCAAGGGATCGGGCCGGTTTCCTGCGTCATGTGCTGAGGGACAAGCAGCACATAGGTTTCTTCATACAGGGGATGAACATGGCGCAGGTCGGTGCCGATGCTGTCGCCATAGGTGATCCCGGCATCAATGCTGCCTTCGTCCAGCCGGTACTGGATCGCGGTGGCCGACATGGTTTCGATCCGCGACAGGATGCGGGGATGCGCCGCCTGCAACCGTTTGATCAGGCGTCCGGTAAAAGCGATGGCGGTCGGGATCACGCCAAGGATCAGGGTGCCGGTGATCTCGCCCTTGATCGCCTGCACCTCCTGCTCCAGCGCCTTGGCGTCATCCAAGATACGGCGGGCGCGGCGGACGATCATCTCGCCCTCTTCGGTCAGGCCCTGAAACCGGTTGGCCCGGCGCACGATCGACACGCCCAGCCGATCCTCGAGGTTGCGGATGCGCATCGAGAACGCGGGTTGCGAGATGCCGCATTCCTCGGCCGCCTTGGCGAAATGGCGATGGCGCGCAAGCGCGGACAGCAGGTGCAGGTCGCGAAGGTCGAACACGGGCGGGCCTCGGGGTTGCGGAGGATGCCCGCAGGATACCGGGTTTGCCCGCCGGGAAAAGACGTTTCGCGATCAGGTGTTGAACAGGAAGTGCAGCACGTCGCCATCCTTGACGACATAGCTTTTGCCTTCGGCCCGCATCTTGCCGGCCTCCTTCGCGCCCTGTTCGCCATTGCACGCGACAAAGTCGTCATAGGCGATGGTCTCGGCGCGGATGAAGCCCTTTTCGAAATCGCCGTGGATCACGCCCGCGGCCTGCGGGGCCAGCGTGCCGCGACGGATGGTCCAGGCACGTGCCTCTTTCGGGCCGACGGTGAAATAGGTCTCCAGCTTGAGCAGGTCGTAACCCGCGCGGATCAGGCGATCGAGGCCGGGTTCTTCCAGCCCCATCTCCTGCAGGAACATCTGTGCCTCGTCCGGCTCCAGCAGGCTGATCTCTTCTTCGATCTTGGCGCTGATAATGACGTGGGCGTTACCCTGCTCGGCCGCCATCTTGGCCACGCGTTCGGAATACTCATTGCCGGTGGCCGCATCTTCCTCGGATACGTTGCAGACATAGAGAACCGGCTTGGTCGTCAGCAGTTGCAGATTTTTCCAGGCCTTCGCATCCTCGTCGCTGACCTCGACCAGGCGGGCGGGCTTGCCGTCCTCCAGCATCTGTTGTGCGGCGGCCAACAGGCGGTCCTGCTGCTGGGCCTCCTTGTCGTTGCCCTTGAGCTTGCGCACCAGGTTGGCGCGTCGCTTTTCAATGCTTTCCAGATCGGCCAGCATCAGCTCGGTCTCGATCGTCTCGGCATCGGCAACCGGATCGACGCGGCCCTCGACATGGGTTACGTCGCCGTCTTCGAAACAGCGCAGCACATGGGCGATGGCGTCCACCTCGCGGATGTTGGCCAGGAATTGGTTGCCCAGCCCTTCGCCCTTCGAGGCGCCTTTGACCAGGCCGGCGATGTCGACGAAGGTCATCCGGGTCGGGATGATCTGCTTGGATTTGGCAATGGCGGCCAGCTTGTCCAGGCGCGCATCCGGCACCGCAACGTCACCCACATTGGGTTCGATCGTGCAGAACGGGAAATTCGCCGCCTGCGCGGCCGCGGTCTTGGTCAGCGCGTTGAACAGGGTCGACTTGCCGACATTCGGCAGACCCACGATACCCATTTTAAAGCCCATTGCGGCCTCCTGATGCCATTCGACGGCTGCTTCTATGCATCTCACGGGGAATCCGCAAGGCGCTGGTCTGCCGCCAGACTGAGTCCCATCGGCAACATCACGAAAAGTCGCGGAATCGTGCGCCTTCCCGTGTTGAACTTACCGACATACGGTTCCGATTTACGATCCGAGTTCTTCAAAGGTTATGATTTGACATGAAAAACCTTCTTGCCTCAGCCGCGCTTTCAGCCTTTGCGACCATAGCACCGGCGCAAACCATCATTTTTGGGGCCGGTTATGCCGATTTCTCGGACAGCCTGTCTGCAGATCAAGCGATTTTCTCGCTGGAATATCAGCACCGGCCGTTCCATCAGGCCGAACGGTTCAGTGCGACCTGGGGTGCGGCGATTTCGTCGGACAAGGACGGCGACAGCCATATCGGGGCCGGACTGATCGGAACCTACCAGTTTGCCAACCGATGGTTCATCGAAGGCAGCGTGATGCCCGGCTATTACAACGAGTCGCTGGCGCTGAATGACCTGGGCGGCAGCTTTCAGATCCGCAGCCTGCTGGGCGTCGGCTATACGCTGAACGGCGGCAACGGCGTATCGCTTGCGATCACCCACAAATCGAACGCAAGCACGCAAGAAAAAAACCCCGGCATGAACGCCCTTATGCTGCGGTATCATCTGAACTTCTGACCCCGGCGGTCAGGACGGGATTGATTTTCGGCCAAACTTTCTGCACATCGGGTCCAAACCTGTATGCAAGGATCGTCCATGACCCGTATCGACGCCAAGTTCGCCGCCCTGAAGGCCGAGGGTAAGAAGGCCTTTGTCGCCTATGTCATGGCCGGGGATCCCGACTATGACACCTCGCTTGAAATCGTCCGCGGCCTGCCGGGGGCCGGCGTCGACGTGATCGAACTGGGTCTGCCCTTCACCGATCCGATGGCTGACGGCCCGACAATTCAGGCCGCCGGTCAAAGGGCACTGGACGGCGGCATGACGCTGCAGCGCACGCTGGATCTGGCCAAGGCGTTCCGGGAAACCGACGACACCACGCCGATCGTGCTGATGGGCTATTACAACCCGATCTACAGCCGCGGCGTGGACAAGTTCCTGGCCGACGCCAAAGAGGCCGGCATCGACGGACTGATCGTCGTTGACCTGCCGCCCGAGGAAGACGACGAGCTGTGCCTGCCCGCGCAGGCGGCCGGGCTGAACTTCATCCGGCTGGCCACACCCACCACCGATGACAAGCGCCTGCCGCGGGTGCTGCAGAATACCTCGGGCTTTGTCTATTACGTCTCGATCACCGGCATCACCGGTGCGGCCGAGGCCGAGGCCACCGATGTCGGCCCCGAGGTCGCGCGCATCAAGGCGGCGACCGATCTTCCGGTGATCGTGGGGTTCGGCATCAACACGCCCGAGAAATCACGCGCCATCGCCAGCGTTGCCGACGGGGCGGTGGTCGGCTCGGCCATCGTCAGCCAGATCGCCGCCGGAAAACCGGTGGCCGAGGTTCTGGACTTCGTGAAATCGCTGTCAGACGGCGCCCACAGCGCCTGACGGCAAAATCCGAAACGGATTTCAGCCGCTGCAGGCCGCACGCCTGCGGCGGTTTATCTTTGCGTCTTTGACCCATCTGACCACATGCGCAACTGGCCGTTGCGCCTTGGCGGAAGAATTGGTAAAGAAACCTAACCAATCTGCAGAAGGGCGCGGCCATGCCTGTCATTACCAATATCGACGATCTCAAACGCATCTATGAACGCCGGGTGCCCCGGATGTTCTATGACTATGCCGAAAGCGGCAGCTGGACCGAGCAGACCTTTCGCGACAACAGCGCGGATTTCCACGACATTCGCTTGCGCCAGAAGGTTGCGGTGGACATGTCCGGCCGTTCGACCGCGTCGCAGATGATAGGACAGGACGTGGCCATGCCGGTGGCCCTTGCGCCCGTGGGCCTGACCGGGATGCAGCATGCGGATGGTGAAATGAAGGCCGCCAAGGCCGCGCTGGATTTCGGCGTGCCCTTCACGCTGTCGACCATGTCGATCAACTCGATCGAGGATGTGGCCGAACATACCGGTGCGCCGTTCTGGTTCCAGCTGTACACCATGAAGGACGAGGACTATGTCCGCCGCCTGATCCAGCGCGCCAAGGATGCCAAATGCTCGGCCCTGGTCATCACCCTTGATCTGCAAATCCTCGGCCAACGGCACAAGGACTTGAAGAACGGCCTGTCCGCCCCGCCGAAACTGACCGCCAAGACCATCGCCAACCTGATGACGAAATGGGCCTGGGGCATCGAGATGCTGGGCGCGAAACGGCGCGAGTTCGGCAATATCGTGGGTCATGTTCAGGGCATCTCGGACGCCTCGTCGCTGGGTGCATGGACCGCTGAACAGTTCGATCCCAGCCTCGACTGGAAAAAGATCGAGAAACTGATGGAGCAATGGGGCGGCAAGGTGATCCTGAAGGGCATCCTTGAGCCCGAAGACGCCAAGATGGCGGCCAAGTTGGGCGCCGACGCCATCGTGGTCTCGAACCACGGCGGGAGGCAATTGGACGGCGCACTCAGCTCAATCCGGATGCTGCCGCGGATCATGGATGCGGTGGGCGGCGATGTCGAAGTGCATCTCGACAGCGGTATCCGCTCGGGGCAGGACGTGCTCAAGGCGCTGGCGTTGGGGGCCAAAGGCACCTATATCGGGCGCGCTTTCGTCTACGGGCTGGGCGCGATGGGCCAAAAGGGGGTGACCACCGCGCTGGAAGTGATCCAGAAGGAACTGGACACCACCATGGCCCTGTGCGGCGAGCGCAACGTGGCCGATCTGGGGCCGCACAACCTGCTTGTCCCGCAGGATTTCTGCGGCCGCTGGCAGGAATGACGCGGAAATCGTTTTTACCCCTTTCCAAATGGCCGGATTCGGTCTAAGGACGCCGCTTCACGCGGGGTGACAGCCTTGGAGGCACCCTGCCCTAACATTGGAGATTTATCATGGCTGGTGAGATTCCTGATCTCGTAGCTCTGGAACGGACGGGGACGGGCAAGGGCGCCGCTCGTCAGGCACGCCGCGACGGCATGGTTCCGGGCATCGTATTTGGTGGCGACAAAGACCCGCTGCCGATCCAGATTCCGTTCAACGAACTGTTCAAGCGCCTGAAGGCAGGCCGCTTCAAGTCGACTCTGTGGAACCTGAAGGTCGAGGGCCACGAAGACGTCCGCGTCATCTGCCGCGACGTGCAGCGTGACGTGGTCAAGGACCTGCCGACCCACCTGGACCTGATGCGTCTGCGCCGCACCAGCAAGATCGCGCTGTACATCCCGGTCGAGTTCATCAACGAAGACGCGGCCCCCGGCATCAAGAAGGGCGGCGTTCTGACCGTCGTCCGCCCCGAGGTCGAACTGGTCTGCACCGCCGGTGACATTCCCGAAAAGATCACCGTCGATCTGACCGGCCTGAACATCAACGACGTCGTGACCATCTCGTCGGTCGATCTGCCCAACGGCACCAAGCCGACCATCGATCGTGACTTCGTGATCGCCAACATCTCGGCCCCGACCGGCTTGGTCACCGATGACGAGGACGGCGAAGAAGAAGTAGCAGCCGATGCAGTCGAAGTCGTCGGCGAGGATCAGGAATAAATCCAGTCCCGGATTGTTCCGAATTCAAACGGGGTGTCGCAAGGCGCCCCGTTTTTCGTTTGAACCGCAGACCGCGCTTGTTTACCTGATCGGTGCAACCAACATGCCGTGCAACGCAAGGAACCAAGGATGAAACTGTTCGTCGGACTGGGCAACCCGGGCGCGAAATACGCGAGGAACCGGCACAATATCGGCTTCATGGCCGTGGACGCCATCGCCGACGCGCATGGCTTTGGCCCCTGGCGGTCCAAATTCCAGGGCGAGGTTTCCGAAGGCCGGCTGGGCCGCGAAAAGGTTCTGCTGCTCAAGCCGATGACCTTCATGAACCGGTCGGGCCAGTCCGTGGGTGAGGCGATGCGGTTCTACAAGCTCGACTCGACCGACGTGACCGTGTTCCACGACGAGCTGGACCTTGCCCCCGGCAAGGTGCGTGCCAAATCGGGCGGCGGACATGCGGGGCATAACGGCCTGCGGTCGATCCATGACCACATCGGGGCGGCCTATGACCGGGTGCGTCTGGGCATCGGGCATCCCGGCCGCAAGGAACTGGTCTCGGCCTACGTACTGGGCGACTTCGCCAAGGCTGATTCTCAGTGGCTGGAGGACGTTCTGCGCGGGGTTTCCGATGGCGCCGTGCATCTGGCCGAGGGCGATACGGCCAAATTCATGAATGCCGTCGCCCTGCGCACCGCGCCGCCGCGCAGCTCGACCACGGCAACCAAGCCCGCGCCCAAACCGGCTACCCACCCCACCGCGCCCGAGGCCGACACGCGTTCGGCGATGCAGAAGCTGCTGGACAAGTTCAAATAGGCCCCGAAGCCTGCCGCAACGTAGCGATTGCGGATTGAACGGCATCGCGCTCCAATGCCGTCAACAGGGGAGGGAAACATGAAAACGGTCCTGAAATGGCTGCTGCGCATCGTGCTGATGCTGGCGCTGGCCGCCGTCGTCGTCGGCGTCTGGAAACGGGAAGAGATCCAGCGGTTGCTGGCCGTGAACTCTCTGTTTTCCGAGGAAAAGATCGTCCACAACTTCTCGCACATGGATCAGGCTTTTCTGACGACCCCCCTGCCCCGCGGAGATGGCCCGACCTGGGAGTTGCCCTACGGCCCCGCGTTTGACCTGCCTGAGGGCAGCCAGGACTGGATCGAGGAGAGGGCGGTGACATCCCTGCTGGTGATGCAGGATGGCCAGATCCGGTTCGAGGAATACTATCTGGGCACCGGGCCGGATGACCGGCGCATTTCCTGGTCGATGGCTAAAAGCTATCTGTCGGCGCTGTTTGGCATCGTCATGAACGAAGGGGCCATCGAGTCGCTGGACGATCCGGTCGTCAAATATGCCCCCAAGCTAAAAGGCAGCGCCTACGAACCCGCCACGATCCGCAATGTGCTGAACATGGCCAGCGGCGTGACCTTTGACGAAGACTACCTGGACCCCAATTCCGACATCAACCGGATGGGGCGCGTGGTGGCCCTGGGTCGAGAATTGGACGATTTCACTGCCGCGCTTACCGAGAGTTTCGCCACCCCCGGCGAAGTCTGGCAATATGTCTCGATCGACACCCATGTCGTGGGGATGGTTATCCGCGGCGCCACCGGCCGCAGTATTCCCGACCTGCTGACGGAGAAAATCGTACAGCCGCTGGGATTGGCGCGCGATGGCTACTATGTCACCGACGGGGCTGGCGTGGCCTTCGTGCTGGGCGGGCTGAACTTCACCACCCGCGACTATGCGCGGTTTGGGCAGATGATCCTGCAGAACGGTGTACACGACGGCCGCCAGATGGTGCCGGCCGACTGGATCGCGGAGTCGACCTGGCCCACCGCTCCGACCGAACCGGGAAAAATCGGCTATGGCTATCAATGGTGGATCCCGGTTGGGGCACATGAAGGCGAGTTTCTGGCCCGCGGCGTCTATGGGCAGTACATGTATTTCGATCAACCTCGCGGCGTCCTGATCGTGGCCACGGGGGCTGATCGAAAGTTCCGCGAGTCCGGCGTCAACGAACAGAACATCGAAATGTTCCGCAAGATCGCCCAAAGCCTGTAAGATGGAGTCATGCAGAAACAGGACAGCATCAACGTATTGGGCGGGGTTCTGGCCCCGTGTTCGCGGAAACCGCTGACAGGGTTCTTCCGTGACGGGGCCTGCAATACCTGCCCCGAAGATCGTGGCAGCCACACGGTCTGCGCGGTGATGACGGCCGAGTTTTTGGCCTATTCGAAATATGTCGGCAACGACCTCAGCACGCCGCGGCCCGAGTTCGACTTTCCCGGTCTAAAGCCCGGCGACCGCTGGTGCCTTTGTGCCGGCCGGTTCCTGCAGGCGCATGACGAGGGCTGCGCGCCCCTCGTGCATCTCGAAGCGACCCATCAGCGCGCGCTCGAAATCGTGCCGCTGAGCGTGCTTGCATCCTACCGGGCGCCAGCCGACTGACAGCGAAGCGATGCCTGACCAGATGCGTCAGAACGCCATTCGCCACATCACGTTGACCGCATAGCTTTCAAAACCGCTTTCGCCGATACCGTCATAATAGATCCCGGCTGACAGTGTGCTGCTGTTTTCCAACCGGTAGTCGAGCCCAAGATCGGCCCGGCCGCGTGTGGTATCCCCGATCGGAGCCACTCCGACGGCGGTCCCGGCGCCCGAGGTGCTGCTCCAGACCCCGGACAGGCCGCCGGTCAGCGTCATCTCGCCACGCGACACCACAATGGGGCGACTGAAATCCAGACCCAGCCTGGCCGTCGTCAGGCTGAAGTCCTGATCCGGGATCCGGTTTCCCAACCCGTCGGTATAAGCCTTCTGGTCATCGGAGGCATAGCTGACGTCCAGAAGCGGCATAAGGGTCAAGTCTCCATACTGCATCTGACCGGTCACGCGAGTTTGAACCAGCCAGCGATCACTGTCGAACTTGTCCGTGTAGGTGCCGAACGGCGAAATTTCGTTGCTGGCTTGCCCATACAGCGCACGGCCTTCGAAGAACACCGGCTGCCCGGGCATCTTGGCCACGACGTAGGGGCCGATCAGCCAGCCCGTCCCATCGACATCGCCCACACCGTCCTCGGTCTTGGCATAGTCGATCTGCACCATGCCCCCCACAAGCAAATTCGGATTGATCTGCCGGTGCGCGCCCATGACCGCCAGCGCATAAGAGCTGTCGAAATCGTCCTGTGAACTCCAGTTCCCGGTCAGGTTGAACCAGATCGGATAGGCCCGGCTGCTGGCAAAGTTCAGATATCCCGCCCCTTGCGTCGCCGCGGCATCCAGAACGCCGCCTCCGGGTTCCGAGAGGAACGGCGTCAGCTTGGGCTGATTGGAAACCAGGCTGTTAGCCCGCGCATTCTGAAAGGCCTGAATCAACCGTTGGGTATTCACCACGGGCTGGACCGAGCTGACCCGGTTCGAAGCCAAGTTCGGGTTTCCGGCTGCATCGGTAAACACGTTTGCAGGCACGAACAATTCGATCGGCCCGTTGCTTTGCGGCGTCAGCGTCGCCACGTAATTTGCTCCTGAACCCGTCATCGCGGCGGTGGCATTGGTAGCCGACAGATCGCCCACCACGAAATTCGTGCTGGGCTCGCTGAGCGTGATCGTCGCCTGATACTGCCCGCCGGAAGTCGCCGACAAGGGGCTGATCGTCACTGTCGGGCGTGTGGTGTCCACGGCAGTTCGGGTGTTGATGATCTGCGTGGTGGTGACGCCAGACAGCGCGATCTCGTATCGGTAGAGTTGGCCGCCTGGTGTTTCGCGGGCGGTGAATACCACCCCCATGTAGCCATCGGTGGAATAGGTCGCATCGGCTCCGTTCTGGCTGAGGATGGTCACGTCCACCCAGCCCAAAGCTGTCAAGCCGGCAGGCGTTACCGCCGGCAAAGGAAAGATGAAACCCCCGCTGTAGATGGCCCCACCCGGCACCTCGCCCGAACCGCCAAGCGAGACGAAAGCTGTCGAAGTTCCCTGAAGATTAGTAAAGAAGATGTTGCCGCCATTCGGCGTCGTCACTGTCGATCCGATGAACTGTGGCGGACCGAAGGCCCGGGCCTGCCGCCACTCGCCAATCAACACGAACATGGCCGCCAACAGCAGAACCAAAGACTTGCGCAAGACCGACCAAACCATCCCAATCTCCTAAGTCACCACCGCGGGCGGCCAAGGTTTGCCAAGCCGCGCCGTGCAATCGTCAATCATGCTTGGGGGTCTGTTCCCACCGCACCCACATACATTCTTGACTTGAGGCTAATTGAACCGAAATCCGCTGTACAGATTCCGCAAGCGAGTCACCATTCGTCTGCTGCCTCCGCGACACAAGGGTTGATTTCCACACACGGGCGCGCGGGATCGATGGGCCGGCTAGGATATTGAAAAATATAGTTTATATGGCGACCGGCATCCCAACGCCGTTGCCCGGATACGCGACCACCCTGGTGTTGGACGACCATCGGCTTAGGCCTGAGCTGTCAACAATTTGAACGACTAATGCGCACTCCAGCCGCGCCGGAAACAAGGTCGCCTAAAGGCTGCGGTTTCGGGGCTGCAAGGCCCCGAGAACGCAATCTTCCAACGCTAGGAGGCCGGTCAGCCCGCGTCGCGCCCTTCGGTGTCGGACATATCGAAGTTCAGATACTTGGCGACTGTTTGCACGTCCTTGTCGCCGCGTCCGCACATGTTCATGCAGATGATGTGATCCTTGGGCAGCTCCGGCGCGATCTTCATGACATGCGCCAGTGCGTGGCTGGGTTCGAGCGCGGGAATGATGCCCTCGGTCGCACAGCACAGCTGGAACGCCTCAAGAGCCTCTTTGTCGGTGATCGACACATATTGCGCGCGCCCGATATCGTGCAGCCATGAATGTTCAGGGCCGATGCCCGGATAGTCGAGCCCGGCCGAGATCGAATACCCCTCGAGGATCTGGCCGTCGTCATCCTGCAGCAGATAAGTCCGGTTGCCATGCAGCACGCCGGGCCGGCCGCCCGTGAGCGAGGCGCAATGCTCCATCTTTTGGTTGACGCCCTTGCCGCCCGCTTCGACGCCGATGATGTTGACTGAAGGATCATCCAGGAACGGATAAAACAGCCCCATGGCGTTCGAGCCGCCGCCGATCGCCGCGATGATCGTGTCCGGCAGACGACCCTCGGCCTTCATCATCTGTTCCTTGGCTTCCTTGCCGATGATCGACTGGAAGTCGCGCACCATCGCCGGGTACGGGTGCGGCCCGGCAACCGTACCGATGCAATAGAACGTGTCGCGCACATTGGTCACCCAGTCGCGCAGCGCGTCGTTCATCGCGTCCTTCAGGGTACCGCGGCCCGAGGTCACCGGAATCACCTCAGCCCCCAGCAAACGCATGCGGAACACGTTGGGCGCCTGCCGCTGGACATCATGCGCACCCATGTAGACCACGCATTTCAAACCAAACTTGGCGCAGACCGTCGCGGTGGCGACACCGTGCTGCCCGGCCCCGGTTTCGGCGATGATCCGGGTCTTTCCCATGCGACGCGCCAAGATGATCTGACCCAGCACGTTGTTGATCTTGTGCGCGCCGGTGTGGTTCAGCTCGTCGCGCTTCATATAGATCTTGGCACCGCCCAGATGCTCGGTCAGGCGTTCGGCATGATAAAGGGGCGACGGACGGCCGACATAATTGGCCCACAGATCATCCATCTCAGCCCAGAAACTCGGGTCGGTCTTGGCCTTCTCGTACTCCTCCTCCAACGACAGAATCAGCGGCATCAGCGTTTCGCTGACGAACCGCCCGCCGAAGATGCCAAAGCGGCCGTTTTCATCCGGGCCGGACATGAAGGAATTGAACAGATCATTGGCCATGGTGGTCTCCATCATCTTGCCCAACGTTCATAGGTGCTGGCGGCGGGATTTGCCATCGCAAATCGCGGCAATCGGGGCGAGGCAAACCGTTCAGCCCGGCGCCAACAGCCCTTGGCGGTCATCGCGTCGCGCGAATGAAGGCGTCGATCAGAGCCGGGTCCTTGACGCCCGGCGCTGATTCCACGCCCGACGAGACATCGACCTGCCGTGCGCCGGTCATCCGCACTGCTTCGGCCACGTTGTCAGGCGTCAGCCCTCCGGCCAGCATCCAAGGCCGGCGCCAATATTTACGCCCGGCCAGCAGCCGCCAATCGAAGGCCAACCCATTGCCCCCCGGAAGATCGGCGTTCTTGGGAGGCTTGGCGTCGATCAGCAACTGGTCGGCCACGTCGGAATAGAGGTCGATCGCCGCCAGGTCCGCCTCGTCGGCAACGCCGATGGCCTTCATCACCGGCAGGCCGAAACGGCTACGAATCTCGGAAACGCGCGCGGGGTTCTCCTTGCCGTGAAGCTGAAGCATGTCCAGCGGAACCATGTCCAACAGCCGGTCCAGCTCGGCATCGGTGGCATCGACCGTCAAAGCGACCTTGGCCACCCCCACGGGGACATGGCTTGTCAGGTCGCGCGCTGCGGCGGGTTCCAGATGCCGCGGAGATTTCGGAAAAAACACGAACCCCACATAGCGCGCGCCCGCATCAACGGCGGCACGCAACGCATCCGGTGCGGTCAGGCCGCAGATCTTGACGCTGATTTCGCCGGGCATCAGTACGCTCAGTTGGCCTCGTCCAGCAGGGCAAGCACATCGTCCTCACCCTCACTCTGTTTTTTCTTCAGCTTTTTGACCTCGCGCTCAAGCTTGCGCACCTCGGTGGATTTCACCGACGCATCGCGGCGATGCTTGTGTTCGCGCAACCACTCCCACAGGAAACCGATGACAAGACCGGCGACCACGCCGCCCAAGACCACAAGAAACAGGGGCAGGTTTGTCGAAAGATTGAAGCCCAGCAACTCGGCCAAGGCATCTGGCATCAGCTTCAACTGTACCATTTGCCGGTTGGCCAGGGAGACTGAGACCAGGACGATTCCCAGCGCCGCCAGGAACCCGTATCGAATGTAGCGCATCATGAGATCACGCCTTACCGTTCAAACGGTCCCTTAGCAACTTCCCTGTCTTGAAAAACGGCACGCATTTTTCCTCGACCTGAACGGTTTCACCGGTGCGCGGGTTGCGGCCAACGCGTGCATCCCGTTTTTTCACCGAAAATGCGCCAAAACCGCGCAGCTCGACACGGTCGCCACGTGACATGGCGTCAGTGATTTCTTCGAAAACGGTATTCACGATCCGCTCAACATCGCGCTGGTACAGATGCGGGTTTTCATCGGCAATCTTCTGAATCAGTTCTGAACGGATCATGCGTGCTACCCTCCCAGGTCACCGTGTCGTCTCGTCTACTGGTTTGGACAGTATAGGAAAAAACGCTGGCATGGGGAACGCAAACTCTGGCCGTCCGGGGCGCAATTTGCAGAAAAGAACGCGAAATTCGCGCAGCGACGTGTAATTTCGGGGAAACAAGCATGAACCTAATGCCGATTAACCCGGATTTTCAGAACGCGTTGATTCGAAAAAGAAACGGCCCCGCACGGATGTACGGGGCCGCCAATTCGGGTTTATGCCGTTGGGCCGGGCTTAGTCGCCCGACTTCAGCGCGGCGCCCAGAATGTCGCCCAGCGATGCGCCCGAGTCCGACGAGCCGTACTGTTGAACGGCTTCTTTCTCTTCGGCGATTTCGCGCGCCTTGATCGACAGGCCCAGACGGCGGGTCTTGCTGTCGACGTTGGTCACGCGGACATCGACCTTGTCACCGACCGAGAAACGCTCGGGGCGCTGTTCGGCACGGTCGCGGCTCAGGTCCGAACGGCGGATGAAGGACTTCATGCCTTCGTATTCCACCTCGATGCCGCCATCTTCGATCGCGGTCACTTCGACGGTGATGACCGAGCCACGCTTCACGCCGCCCACGGCTTCGGCGAACTTGTCACCGCCCAGGGCTTTGATCGACAGCGAGATCCGCTCTTTTTCAACATCAACTTCCGAAACGACCGCCTGAACGACGTCGCCCTTGCGGTAGTTCTGGATGGCATCTTCGCCACGCTCGTCCCACGACAGGTCGGACAGGTGCACCATGCCGTCGATGTCGCCTTCCAAGCCGATGAACAGACCGAATTCGGTGATGTTCTTGACTTCGCCTTCGACCTGAGTGCCCTCGGGGTGCGTTTCTGCAAACACTTCCCACGGGTTGCGCTGGGTCTGCTTAAGGCCCAGAGACACGCGACGCTTGGCGCCGTCGATTTCCAGAACCATGACGTCGACTTCCTGGCTGGTCGAAACGATCTTGCCGGGGTGGACGTTCTTCTTGGTCCAGGACATCTCGGACACGTGCACCAGACCTTCGACACCGGGCTCGAGCTCGACGAACGCACCGTAGTCGGTGATGTTGGTGACGCGACCCTTGTGCACCGAACCCAGCGGGTATTTGGCGGCAACCAGATCCCACGGATCTTCCTGCAGCTGCTTCATGCCCAGGCTGATGCGGTGGGTTTCCTTGTTGATCTTGATGACCTGAACCTTGATGGTCTCGCCGATCGACAGGATTTCCGACGGGTGGTTCACACGGCGCCATGCCATGTCGGTGACGTGCAGCAGGCCGTCAACGCCACCCAGGTCAACAAAGGCACCGTATTCGGTGATGTTCTTGACGACACCCTCGACGGTCTGGCCCTCGGACAGGTTGCCGATGACTTCGGCGCGCTGTTCGGCACGCGATTCCTCCAGGATGGCGCGGCGCGACACGACGATGTTGCCACGGCGGCGGTCCATCTTCAGGATCTGGAACGGCTGCTTCAGACCCATCAGCGGGCCAGCGTCGCGCACAGGGCGCACGTCAACCTGGCTGCCGGGCAGGAACGCAACTGCGCCACCCAGATCCACGGTGAAGCCGCCCTTGACGCGGCCGAAGATGGCACCTTCGACGCGCTCGTCGTCGGCATAGGCTTTTTCCAGACGATCCCAGGCCTCTTCACGGCGGGCCATCTCGCGCGAGATGACGGCTTCGCCACGGGCGTTTTCTGCGGCGCGCAGGTACACTTCGACCTCGTCGCCAACAGCGATTTCAGGGGCTTCGCCGGGATTTGCGAATTCTTTCAGATCGACCCGGCCTTCCATCTTGTAGCCGACGTCGATGATGGCTTGGCCCGCTTCGATCGCGATGACCTTGCCTTTGACAACCGAACCCTCTTCGGGGGTGTCCATTTCGAAGCTTTCGTTCAGGAGGGCTTCGAATTCCTCCATGGTTGCGTTAGCCATGTGGCGTTGTTTTCCTTTGCATAACGTTTTTTCTGGCCGAGCGGTTGTCTCCGCCGGTCTTGGAGTTGGTCCGGCAACCTGAAACAGTGCCACAAAACAAAGAGGGCCGGTTGTGTCCGACCCTGCTCGTCTCATTGTTTTATGGCTCAAATTGCCTTGTCGACGGGCGCTCTGTAGCAACTTGGCGGCCGCACCGCAAGGGTTTCCGGGCGATTCCGGCGCATTCGGCGATGCCATGCAGGCTCGGGCGGTCACTCCAGCGCCCGGGCGGCCACCCTGCTGTTCGCGGCCCGGCATTTTCAAACGGTTTATCCGCGGCCTCACATGCCCGAGGACAGCTTTTCCTGAATGACGGCGATCGCCTTTTCCAAAGCGGCCTCGATGCTCAGGTCCGTGGTGTCCAAAAGAACGGCATCGTCGGCCGGTTTCATCGGGGCCGTGCTGCGCTCGGCATCCCGCGCGTCGCGCTCACGGACATCGGCCAGAACCTGCGCGCGGGTCACATCCGCGCCCTTCCCCACAAGTTCCAAATAGCGCCGCTCGGCGCGCACTTCGGGGCTGGCGGTGACGAACAGCTTCACCTCGGCCTCGGGGCAGATCACCGTACCGATATCGCGCCCGTCCAGCACCGCGCCGCCGGCCCGCCGGGCAAAGCTGCGCTGGAAATCGACAAGGGCTGCGCGCACCTCGGGAATCACCGCCACCTTCGACGCCGCCTGCGCGATCTCGGCAGTGCGCAGATCGCCCTGTTCCAACTCCTCGGCCGTCAGGGACCGCGCAGCCTCGACCGGGTCGGTGCCGTCCAGCGTGCGCCGGCCGACCGCACGATACAGCAGCCCCGTATCCAGGTGCGCCAGCCCGAAATGCGCGGCCACGGCCTTGGAGATCGTGCCCTTTCCCGCAGCAGCCGGGCCGTCGATGGCGACGGTAAAGCTCATGTGCGCTCGACCTTGGCGCCCAAGCCGTTCATCAAAGGCTCGAAGATCGGGAACGAGGTCGCGATGGGGCTGCCATCATCGACCGAGACCGCCTGTTGCGCGCCCATGCCCATCACCATGAAAGACATGGCGATGCGATGGTCCAGAAAGCTTGCGCAGGTGCCGCCGCCGGGCACGCCGCCAATGCCCAGCCCGTCGACCGACCACCAGTCATCGCCCTCGTCAACCGTGACGCCGTTGGCCCGCAAGCCCCGCGCCATGGCGTCGATGCGGTCGCTTTCCTTGACGCGCAGTTCCTTGACGCCGCCCATCATCGTCTTGCCGGTCGCGTTGGCCGCAACCACCGACAGCACCGGATACTCGTCGATCATCGAGGCCGCGCGTTCGGGCGGGACGTCGATGCCCTTCATGTCGGGCGAGTAGCGCGCACGCAGATCGGCAACCGGCTCGCCGCCTTCCTCGCGCATGTTTTCATAGGTCAGATCGGCACCCATCTCGCGCAGCGTGGTGAACAGGCCGGCACGCGTGGGGTTCAGGCCGATGCCCGGCACCAGAACGTCCGAGCCCGGCGTGATCAACGCCGCACAGACCGGGAAGGCAGCGCTGGACGGATCGCGCGGCACGGCGATCACCTGCGGCTTCAACTCGGGCCGGCCGGTCAGGGTAATGACCCGGCCTTCGTCGGTGTCCTCGACCGTGATTTCGGCGCCAAACCCCGCCAACATCCGCTCGGAATGGTCACGGGTGGCTTCCTTCTCGATCACCACGGTCTTGCCGGGCGCGTTCAGGCCGGCCAGTAGAACAGCTGATTTCACCTGGGCCGAGGGCACCGGCACTTCGTACCACACCGGCACCGGATCGGCCGCGCCGACGATCGTCATGGGCAGGCGCCCGCCCGAGCGGCCCACGGCCTGTGCCCCGAACAGGGCCAACGGATCGGTCACCCGCGCCATCGGGCGCTTGTTCAGGCTGGCATCGCCGGTGAAGGTCGCGCTGATCGGGCTGGTGGCCATCGCGCCCATGATGAGGCGCACGCCCGTGCCCGAGTTGCCGCAGTCGATCACCTGATCCGGCTCGGAAAAGCCGCCCACGCCGACGCCGTGCACCGTCCATTCGCCATTCCCGTGCGAGATCACCTCGGCTCCGAACGCGCGCATCGCCTTGGCAGTGTCCAGAACGTCTTCGCCTTCCAGCAGGCCCGAGATCCGGGTCTCGCCCACGGCCATCGCCCCAAGGATCAGAGAGCGGTGCGAAATCGACTTGTCGCCCGGCACTTCGGCCGTGCCGGTCAGCGGGCCGCAGGGATGCGAGGTCATCGGGATGGGCGTGCCGTGTCCGGACATGAGGGCTCCTTTTGCGCTATCAGTGCCCCTGCCGATTAGCGAATTGGCGCCGCAGCGTCCAGCCGCAATCACCCGTTGCGGCGGAAGGTCAGGTAGTGCGGCGTGCGGCCTTCACGCAGGGCTTTCTGCTCGTAGCGGGTGGAAATCCAGTCGTCCCACGGCTTGCGCCAATCCTCGGGCCCCTCGGCCAGCCATTCGAAACCGGCGCGGGGCACTTCCTCGAGTGTCTGGCGGACGTAGTCCGGGATATCGGTCGCCACGCGGAAAATCGCGCCGGGTTTCAGCACACGTGCCAGCGGCTCCAGATGCTCGGGGGTCACGAAGCGGCGGCGGTGGTGCCGCTTTTTGGGCCACGGATCGGGATAGAGCAGGAACGCGCGCGAAATGCTGCCATCGGGCAGCACGTCGAACAGGTCGCGCACATCGCCGGGATGCACCGCTAGGTTGGTCACTTCGGCCCGGCGGATCTTGCCCAGCAGCATGGCCACGCCGTTGATGAACGGCTCGGCGCCGATGATGCCGATATCGGGGTTGTGCTGCGCCTGGTGCACCAGATGCTCACCACCGCCGAACCCGACCTCAAGCCATACCGGCTTGCCGCCGAACAGCGCGTCTAGGTCGATAGGGGTGCGGTCGGGGTTGCTGTCCCAATCCACCGCGCCCGGCGACAGGGCGGCCAGGTCCTCGGACAGATAGGTCTTTTGGCTGGGCTTCAGGGTCTTGCCCTTGAAGCGGCCGTAGAAGTTTCTGCGGGGGCGTTCGGGTGACTGGGTGCTCATGCCGGTGCCCTTACTGCGGCGGCGTTTGCGTTGCAAGGGTCGGGCCGCGCCGGAGGGGCGCCCTTCGAAACGGAAACGGCGCGCCACATCGGACGCGCCATGCCGTGTTTTGTTTCCCGATGCCGGCTCAGACAGCCTTTTTCAAGGCCTCGACCAGATCGGTCCGCTCCCAGCTGAAGCCGCCGTCGGCATCCGGTTCACGCCCGAAATGCCCATAGGCCGCGGTGCGCTGATAGATCGGCCTGTTCAGTTGCAGATGCTCGCGGATGCCGCGCGGGGTCAGGTCCATTACCTGCCCGACGGCCCGTTCAATCGAGGCGTCGTCAACCTGTCCGGTGCCGTGGGTGTCGGCGTAGATCGAAAGCGGCTTGGACACGCCGATCGCATAGCTCAGCTGGATCGTGCAACGCTCGGCCATGCCGGCGGCCACGACGTTCTTGGCCAGATACCGCGCGGCATAGGCCGCCGACCGGTCGACCTTGGTCGGGTCCTTGCCCGAAAACGCCCCACCCCCATGCGGGGCCGCACCGCCATAGGTATCGACGATGATCTTGCGCCCGGTAAGGCCGGCATCGCCGTCGGGGCCGCCGATGACGAACTTGCCGGTGGGGTTCACATGCCAGTCGGTCTGGTCGGTCAGCCAGCCTTCGGGCAGGATCTCTCGCACATAGGGTTCGACGATCTGGCGGATGTCGTCCGACGTCAACGCTTCGTCCAGATGCTGCGTGGACAGCACGATCGAGCTGACGCCCACCGGCTTGCCGTTGCGGTAGATCACCGACAACTGCGACTTGGCATCGGGTCCCAGCGCAGGCTCGGCGCCGCTTTTGCGAACCTCGGCCAGGCGGCGCAGGATTGCATGCGCATACTGGATCGGCGCCGGCATCAGGGCCGGGGTTTCCGTTGTGGCGTAACCGAACATGATGCCCTGATCGCCTGCGCCTTCGTCTTTGTCGCCCGACGCATTCACCCCCTGTGCGATATGCGCGGATTGCTCGTGAAGCAGGTTCGTCACCTCGACCGTTTCGTGGTGGAACTTGTCCTGCTCGTACCCGATATCCTTGATACAGGCGCGCGCGATCTCTTCGATCCGGCCCATGTAGTCATGGAGCCGCTCCTGATCCGACAGCCCGACCTCACCCCCGATCACCACACGATCGGTAGTGGCAAAGGTCTCACACGCTACGCGCGCTTCGGGTTCTTCGCTCAGAAAGGCATCGAGGACTGCATCGGAAATACGGTCACAGACCTTATCGGGATGCCCTTCGGAAACGGATTCCGAAGTAAAGGTGTAGTTCTGTCGGGACATGAAAGCGCTCCATTAAGATTTCCCCCGTCACGCCAGGAAGCCGTTGTGACGGGCATCCGACGGGATACGCCCCCAGAAACAGACGGTCAATCGGTATTTATTCGCCAACAGGCCGAACGTTGCGCCCAAGCAGCACGAACAGGCCCACCAGAAGCACAAACACCGGAAAATCCCCGAACCGCGAATAAGGGGTCGGCGGCAATGGCAGCGGCAGGCCGGCATCGACATGCCCCGCCTGGCCCAGCGGCAGCGCAGCGGTCACGTTGCCCAGCGGGTCGATCATCGCCGAAACGCCGGTATTGGCAGACCGGGCCAGCGGCAGCCCCTGTTCGATCGCACGCATTCTGGCCTGGGCCAAGTGCTGGTACGGGCCCGACCGAGTCCCGAACCAGGCATCGTTGGTGACCTGCAACAGCAGGCTGGGCCGTTCAGGTCCGGCGGCGGCAATCTGCGGGAAAATGGCCTCGTAGCAGATCAGCGGCAGAACGCTCCCCAGATCTCCGGCCCGCAACAGGCGCGGACCGGGACCGGCGCTGAATCCGCTTCCGGTCGTGGCGGCCAGGCCGCTCAGCCCGAACCGCTCCAGCAGATCGCCCAAGGGGATGTATTCGCCAAACGGCACTAGATGATGTTTGTCATACAGGCCTGCCCGCTTTCCGGATTCATCCAGATACACCACCGAGTTGTAGATGCGCAGCCCCTCGGCCCGCTGAATTCCCAGAACCATCGGGGTGCCCTGCGCGGCATCGGCAATGGCGTCGAGATAGGGCTGCGCGCTGTCCAGCCACGCCGGCACCGAGGTTTCGGGCCAGACGATCAGGTGGGGCCTGGGTTCGGCGGCCGTGAACTCGATCTGGCGCGCAAAGAACACGGGCGTGAAGGCTGGGTCCCATTTCTGGTGCTGGGGGGCATTTGGCTGGTTCAGGCGCACGATCTTTCCGGTCTGCGCAACCGGTGGCCGCATGGCGGCATAGGCCGTAGCCAGCCCGGCACAGACCGCAATCGCGACCAAAGGCCCCACCGCATGCCGCGCCGGACGATCGCCAACCAAAGCAGCGCCCAGCGGCAGAAACAAAAACAGGGTCAGCGCACCCAGACCATAGGGGCCGACCAGGGCCAATACCTGCGCGACATACGTATCCACCCAGATCTGCGCCAGACCCGCCCAAGGGAACCCCGTCAGAGCATATCCGCGCGCAAACTCGGCCAGGGACACGGCCAGCGCCAGCAACATGGCCCGGCGGATCGCCGTTCCCCGCACCCGATGCACCAGCCCAAACGCCACCGCCCAGAACAGGGCCAGCCCGCCCGCCATGAACACGAGCGCAAACGGCGCCATCCAGCCATGGCGTTCGGGCTCAACCAGAAACGGCTCGATGATCCACGAGAGCGCATGCGAGAAATAGCCGGTCGCAAAAAACCAGCCGACTGCGGCCGCGCCCGTGCGGGTCTCGCTGGCCAAGAACAGCGGCGTCAACAGAACCAACGATACAGCAGTGGCCCACCAATACCCAAATGGCGCCAGACCAAATGCCGCAACCACACCCAGCCCGGCGGCCGCCAGGTACCGCACAGCGCGCGACCACCGCTTCGCTGGGTTCATGCAGCCATATCCGGCACCATCACGCGCAAACGCTTGATCCGGCGCGGGTCGGCATCGATCACCTCGAATTCCGGCCCGTCGGGATGTTGGACCACCTCGCCTCGCGCCGGCACGCGCCCTGAAAGCATGAAGACCAGACCGCCCAGAGTTTCGATTTCTTCCTCGTCCACGTCCTCGTGATTGGTCAGAGACCTGCCGATCTCGGCCTCGAAATCCTGAAGCGGCGCCTTGGCCTGTACGATGTAGCAGCCGGGCCGCTCCTGGACCCACATCTGGTCTTCGTCGGCGTCATGCTCGTCTTCGATCTCGCCGACCACCTGTTCGATCAGGTCTTCGATGGTCACCAGACCGTCAACACCGCCATATTCGTCGATCACCAGCGCCATGTGGCGCCGCTCGGTCTGCATCTTGGCCAGCAAAACGCCAATCGGCATGGACGGTGGCACGAACAGAAGCGGCCGAAGCATCGAGCGCAGGTCGAACGGCTTGGTACTGCCATTGAACCCGTGGGTCAGCGCAAAATCCTTCAGGTGGACGAAGCCAAGCGGCGTGTCCAACGTGCCCTCATAGACCGGAATGCGCGACAGGCCGCTCTCGCGGAAGACCTGCGCCAGCTCATCCTTGCCGATCGTTACTGGAACCGAGACGATATCTGCCGACGGTATGGCCACGTCCTCCACCCGCATCCGCCGCAGGTTGATCATGCCACGAGGCTGCACTGTTTCGGCCGCATGCCCGTTGACCGCGCCGCCCGTGTCTTCGCTGTTTGGAGAGATCGCTTCCAGCAAGCGCGAGAAAAGCCCGCTTTTCTCTTTGGTTTCGTCGCCGTTCCGTGAATGCGCGCTTTGCGCTGCCCCAGAACTGCCGTCTATGTCGCCCATTTTCCTGTTCCAGTTGATCGGGCACAAGGCCCCATGTCACGCATTATATGGGTTACCGATACCCATTTTGCCAAGTATTTCGATTTCGCACCGCTCCATCACAGTGGCGTCCTGGTCACGAACGTGGTCATAGCCCAACAAATGCAACATTCCGTGAACGATCAGATGCGTGACATGGTCGTCCATCGGTTTTCCGACCTCCTCCGCCTCGCGCCGGCAGGTATCGAACGAGATCGCGATGTCGCCCAACGCGATCTCGCCGGTGAAATCCGGTTCCGGTAAGGGCGGCGTGGCACCGGGATCTTCGGGGGCCAGATCCTCGGCCGGCCAGCTCAGCACGTTTGTGGGTGCGGGCTTGCCTCGGAATTCGGCGTTCAGCTCGGCGATTCGGGCATCGTCGCAGCCCAGTATGCTGACCTCGCACAAGTCGGGGTCCAGCCCCAGATGCGCAAGCGTTGCCGAAACCGCCTTGCGGGACAGCGCCTCCAACCGCTGCCAGCGGGCATCCTCGATGGAGATCTCCAGGTTCATGTCGCACTGCTCCACGGCCGACGGGCTGTCGGATTTCAGCCGGCCTCCCGGCCTGAATCGGCCTCATACGCCTCGATGATCGCGGCGACAAGCGGGTGGCGCACGACGTCCTTGGATGTGAAGTAGTTGAAACCGATGTTCGGGATCGTCTTCAGCAACCGTTCCGCATCGGCAAGCCCCGAAGCGACGCCCCGCGGCAGATCGACCTGCGACCGATCCCCCGTGATGACCATCCGGCTGCCTTCGCCCAAGCGGGTCAGGAACATCTTCATCTGCATGGTCGTGGCATTCTGCGCCTCGTCCAGAACGACGAAGGCATTCGAAAGGGTCCGCCCGCGCATGAAGGCCAGCGGCGCGATTTCGATCCGCTTTTCTTCGATCAACTTGGCCAGTTGCTTGCCCGGCAGAAAGTCGTTCAGCGCATCATAAAGCGGCTGCATGTAGGGATCGACCTTGTCCTTCATGTCGCCCGGCAGATAGCCCAGCTTTTCGCCCGCCTCGACGGCCGGGCGGCTGAGGATGATCCGGTCCACATGCCCGCCGATGAACATCGAAACACCGACCGCCACGGCCAGATAGGTCTTGCCCGTCCCGGCCGGCCCGATGCCAAAGGCAAGCTCGTTTTGGAACAGGGACTGAACATAGGCCTTCTGCGCGTCGGTCCGGGGTTCGACCAGCTTCTTGCGGGTCTTGATTTCGACCGGTCCGCCCTTGAACATCTCGAGCTGATCGCCATCACGCGAGCCGGTGCCGGCCTCGGAGTTGCCCATCCGCAATTCGCGATCCACATCGGCGGCTGCGACATCGCGGCCACCTTCCAACCGGGCGTACAGGGCCTGCAGAACCTCAATCGCCTGTTTCTGCGCCTCCTCGTCGCCCATCACAACCAACTGATTGCCGCGGCGGACGATCTGAACAGTCAGCTTGCTTTCGATGTCGGCCAGGTTGCGGTCATATTCACCGCAAAGGTCAATCAACAGCCGGTTGTCGGGAAATTCCAGAAACGCCTCGCCGTGGGGCATTTCGTTTTGCGGTGGGGTCAGGGCACCGATGGCCAATCCGTTCTCCTGTCTTGGCGTTGTCATCCCAAGCGTAGACAACAAGGATCGGTGGGCGCAAGCCACAGTTTCAGGAATTTGCTTGGGTGTGAACAAATCCGCCAATACCGAGTGCGCGGGCACAATGCCCAACGCGGTTTCAGAACCGATAGTTCAAACCAAACCTCAGCCCTTTGTAGCTGGGTGTGGATTTCGTCGAGAAACCCGAACCGAAATCGATGACTTCCGACTGGAATTGAACATACTCGAACTCACCGGTGATGGACCAGTTGTTGCCCAACTGGTGTTCGGCCCCGATGCTGGCCGTGAAACCGTTGCGGCTGTCGTCGTTGTCGAATGATTGTGTGGTCCCACCGCTGGTGATGCTATTTGTGGTGGTGATATCGCCATAGACCAGCCCAAGCGTAAGGAAGTAAAGCACAGTACCATTGGGATTGGTCAGGCCGTTCTTGAAACGAACAGACATCACGTTGTTGATTTCAGAGCCGCCACGAACCACCGTGCCCGCAATACCGGTCACCACGTCATCGTCCAGACCGGACCAGTCGTACCCCAATTCGAAACCGTAGACATAATCTCGGCCCCCCGTGGCGGGAACGACACCGCGCCAACCGCCGCGGACCCCGCCATAGTACCCTTTCAGATCCAGTTCTCCGATGGGGAAGGTGCGGATGGGCGTGGTCAGACCGAACCGATCGGAACCACCAGACCCATAGGCCCCGCTGATCCCGACATAGAAGGCGCTGACATCATCCGCGTACCGCTGAGGCCCGACCACCTGAGGATCGCGAACATTTCCACCCAAGTCACTCGCCGTTGTCGATGTTCCAGCCATTGCCGCCACAGCCGCGCCTGCAAGAGTCATCCGCACCTGTCGCGCGTGCGCACCCCATACTCGTTTCACTCGTCACCTCCTTCGCCCCGTGACGGACACCATCCGAGAGCGCCTGATCCTAAACCGGGCCATGCCAGCCCAAAACTCGACTGGGCCCCTCGGACCATAGGAGCAAACACTAAATCAAGGGTAAATTTGGAGACTGCGCGTCAATTCGTGGGGCGCGACAACCATCCAAAGCGAATCAGAGCAGCTCCCCCGCAAGCGAGTTCGCCCCCGACGCCGTGATCCGGACTGGCCGGAGATCGCCGGCGGACAGCTCAGCTCCGCTGACATGCACCGCGTGCAGGTACTCGGATTTCCCAACCATCTGCCCCGGCAGCCGGCCGGGTTTCTCGAACAGGACGTTCACGGTGCGACCGACCATGGCGTCCTGAACCTCGCGCTGATGCCGCGTGATCAGGGCCTGCAGACGCTGCAGGCGATCATCCGCCTCCTGCGGATCGACCTGCGGGCGCTCGGCTGCGGGCGTGCCCGGCCGGGTCGAATATTTGAACGAATACGCATAGCCATAGCGAACCTGCTCGACCAGATCCAACGTGGCCTGAAAATCCTCTTCGGTTTCTTCCGGGAAGCCCACAATGAAATCGCCCGACATCAGGATATCGGGGCGCGCTTCCCGAATCCGCTCGATCAGACGCAGATAGCTTTCGGCGGTGTGGCTGCGGTTCATCCGCTTGAGGATCTTGTCCGACCCCGACTGCACCGGCAGGTGCAGATAGGGCATCAGCTTTTCGCAGGTGCCGTGCGCCTCGATCAGATCGTCGGTCATGTCGTTGGGGTGCGAAGTGGTGAACCGGATGCGTTCCAGCCCGTCGATCTTGTTCAACTCCCAGATCAGCCCGGCCAGGGTCATGTCGCCATCGGGACCGGCCCCGTGATAAGCGTTGACGTTCTGGCCCAGCAGCGTGATCTCGCGCACGCCGCGCTCTACCAGGTCCTGCGCCTCACGCAGGATGCGGTCGGCCGGACGGCTGACCTCGGCCCCTCGGGTATAGGGCACAACGCAGAAGGCGCAGAACTTGTCACAGCCTTCCTGCACGGTCAGGAAGGCCGTCGGGCCGCGCTTGGCCTTTGGACGGTTCTTGAGCTTCTCGAACTTGTCCTCTTCGGGGAAATCGGTATCCAGCGCCTTTTCGCCCGCACGCGCCTTGGCTTCCAGTTCGGGCAGGCGGTGATAGCTCTGCGGTCCGACAACCAGATCGACCAGCGGCTGCCGGCGCATGATCTCTTCGCCCTCGGCCTGCGCCACACAGCCCGCCACGCCGATCTTCAGATCGGGTTTTTCGGCCTTCAACCCCTTGAAGCGGCCCAGTTCGGAATACACCTTCTCGGCCGCCTTTTCGCGGATGTGGCAGGTGTTCAGCAGGATCATGTCCGCATCTTCGGGCGACTGCGTTTCCACATAGCCCTGCCCGCCCAGCGCCTCGGACATGCGTTCGCTGTCATAGACGTTCATCTGACAGCCATAGGTCTTGATATACAGCTTTTTCGGTTCGGACATGGGCTGGGCCTTCTACGTTCGCTGGACCGGCGTCGTCTATACGCATCGAACGCCGCTTGCAATGCCGGCGCAATTACCCGAATTTGACCGAGAATTCCAGCGAGGCAGGCAGCAAACAGGCGATGCAGCACGATTCTCTCGATGATTTCCTCAGATCCGGTCGGGCGGCCCTGTCCAAGGGGCCGGTGGCCCTGATCTTTGCCGAGGACGACGTGGAAATCGACGGCACGCTGCGCCATCACCTCGACCTCGGATTCAAATCGGTGATCGCTTTCATGCCGCCGGATTTCGCGATGGCGCCCGACCTTACCCAGCGCGTCCACCGGGTGTCCATGCGCTGCACCCCGCGCGAGGCGGTCTTTGACGCCATCAACCGCATCATCCGCGCGGCGCCGTCGATCTGGATGTATTACTGCTACAACTCGGAATACCTGGTCTTTCCCTTCTGCGAGACGCGATCGATTGGCGAAATGCTGACCTTTCACGCCGAAGAACGCAGAGATGCGATGCTGTGCCATGTCATCGACATCTATGCCGACGACCTGACCGCACATCCAAACGGGGTCGCCCCCGATCACGCCATGCTGGACAGCACCGGATACTACGCCCACAGCCGGCACGACCGGGATGGCACCCCGCTGGAACGTCAACTGGACATGTCGGGCGGGCTGCGCTGGCGGTTCGAGGACCGCATCCCCTACGAACGGCGACGCATCGACCGCATCGGCCTGTTCAAGACCCGCAAAGGGTTGACGCTTCTGCCAGACCACAGCTTCAACGAGCCCGAGTACAACACCTATGCCTGCCCCTGGCACCACAACCTGACCGCGGCCATCTGTTCGTTCCGCGCGGCCAAGGCGCTGTGCAGCACGGCCGGGCCGGGCGGCCCGATCACCAGCTTTCGCTGGCCCAACTCGGTTCCGTTCCAGTGGAATTCCAACCAACTGCTCGAACTGGGCCTGATCGAGCCGGGCCAGTGGTTCTGAAGCCGCGCCTTCAGCGCCTCAGCAGTATCGGAAACCAGTCCTCGCGCAGACGCTGACCCGGCCGCATGTCATGGCCCGGAAAAGGCGGCGAGGTCCGCCCCGGACGCTCGACATAGCGCGCGTCGTCACCCACCAGACGCACCGAAAACGCCCGCCGACGCCGGTCCGAGCGGTTGCCCCGGGCGCCGTGCAGGGTGCGGAAATGAAAGGCGACCGCGTCGCCCGGCTCCATCTCGAATTCGACGATCCGCATCCCTTCGGCCTCGGGGTCGGGCACCGGGATGTACTGGCCTTCGTTGGGAAAGAACCCCTCCTCCGAGACCCAGCGCGTCGGCAGAACCTCTTTTTCCCACAGATGCGAGCCGGCGACGCACCGCAGCGTGGCCTCGCGCACCGGATCCAGCGGCGACCAGAAACTGATCGTCTGCCGCCCCTCGACGAAATAGTAGGGCCCATCCTGATGCCACGGCGTGGCCATCGAGGTGCCCGGCTCTTTTACCAGCACATGGTCGTGGAACATCTGCACGGTTTCGGACTGCATCAGGTCGGCGGCGACCTCGGCCAGAGGCGAAGACTGGATGACCTCCTGAAACTGCGGAATGCGCGACCAGTTGCAGTAATCGTCGAAGAACCGGCCCGTCTCGCCCTTTTTCCTGTTTTCCGAGGCATAGGGGCCGGGCTGTTCAATGTTCAGGGCCACCCCGTCACGCAGGGATTGAACGTGGTCGGCGAACAGGCCTTTGACAAGAACCACGCCGTCCTTCTGAAAGGCATCGATCATCTGTGGAGTGACAAGGGGGTGTGGCATGATGAACTCCGACTGACGTGCCCGGAGATCTGTGCACGATCGACGACTAAGTTCAACCGGAAGTTCCGACGTGAAATGCCGCAGACACCAAGGGGGAAAAGGCCGCGCCTGTCAGGCCTTCTTGCGCAGGCGGATGACCACATCGACGGATGCGATCTCGACCCCGTCGGGCGCCTGGGGCAGACGCTGGATCACCAGCTGATCCGAAGGCGCATCACTCAGCCGGCCCTCGTCTTCCCAGAAGAAATGGGGGTGGTCATGGGTGTTGGTGTCGAAATAGCTTCTGGACCCGTCCACCGTGATCTCTTGCAGTACACCCGCATCGCAAAAGGCGCGCAGCGTGTTGTAGACGGTGGCCAGCGAAACGGCATCACCTCTCTTTTTGGCCGACTCGAACAGGCTTTCGGCGGTGACATGGCGGTGCCGCCCGTCTCCGACAAGCAGTTCGGCCAAGGCAACCCGTTGACGCGTCGGGCGCAGCCCGGCGTGCACCAACCAGTTCGTCGCAATGTCCCGTCTTTGATCCGTCATGAATTCGCAATCCGATTGTCTGATCCAATATATAAGTGCCGTCCGCCGGCAATTTCAATTGAAATTCATTCGCAATCCGATCGGCCCCATCCGCCCGATGTGTTCGGCTGCTCTTGCAGGACCTTGCAAACGGGTGCTAGACGAGGCCAGATTGAACCAACAGACCCCAGGCAGGAGACGCGGCAGAATGGCCCAATTCCCTAGCAGCTTTGACAAGGACGATCTGCTGAAATGCGCCCGCGGCGAATTGTTCGGCCCCGGCAACGCCCAGCTGCCCGCGCCGCCGATGCTGATGATGGACCGGATCACCGAGATCTCGGCCGACGGGGGCGCGCACGGCAAGGGCCATGTGGTTGCCGAGTTCGACATCACCCCGGACTTGTGGTTCTTTGAATGCCACTTCCCCGGCAATCCGATCATGCCCGGCTGCCTGGGCCTGGATGGCCTGTGGCAGCTGACCGGGTTCAACCTGGGCTGGCGGGGCTGGCAGGGTCGTGGCTATGCGCTGGGTGTGGGCGAAGTCAAGCTGACCGGCATGGTGCGCCCCGACCGCAAGATGCTGACCTATTACGTCGATTTCACCAAGGCCGTGCAAACCCGCCGTCTGACCATGGGAGTGGCAGATGGCCGGGTCGAGGCGGATGGCGAAGTCATCTATCAGGTCAAGGACATGAAGGTTGCATTGTCAGAAAGCTGACCTCAGCTGATCGGCAACAAGCACAGAACGGAATACAGGAGTACGCTTATGCGTCGCGTCGTCGTAACCGGATTGGGGGTCGTTTCCTCCATTGGGAACAATGCCGAAGAGGTTCTGGCCTCGCTCAAGGCAGGTAAATCCGGCATCGAGGCCAACGAACAGATGGTCGAACACGGCTTTCGCAGCCAGGTGGCCGGTTCACTCAAGATCGACGTGGCCGAGCACGTGGACAAACGCGCACTGCGGTTCATGGGCCCCGGCGCCGCCTATGCGCATATCGCGATGAGCCAGGCGATCGCCGATGCCGGCCTGACCGAAGATCAGGTCGTGAACCCGCGCACCGGCCTGGTGGCGGGTTCGGGCGGGCCGTCGACCAGCGCCATGCTGACGGCGCATCAGACCGTTCTGAAAACCGGCGCGACCAAGCGGATCGGCCCGTTTGCCGTTCCGAAGTGCATGTGCTCGACCATTTCGGCCAACCTGGCCACCGCCTTCAAGATCAAGGGCATCAACTATTCGATCACCTCGGCCTGCTCGACCTCGCTGCACTGCATCGGCAATGCGGCCGAGCAAATCATGATGGGCAAGCAGGACGTGATGTTCGCCGGCGGCGGCGAGGAACTGGACTGGACCCTATCGTGCCTGTTCGACGCGATGGGCGCGATGTCGTCCAAGTACAACGACGCGCCCGAGAAAGCCTCGCGCGCGTTCGATCAGGATCGTGACGGCTTTGTCATTTCCGGCGGCGGGGGCATCGTCGTGCTGGAAGATCTGGACCACGCGCTGGCGCGGGGCGCCAAGATTTATGCCGAGGTGACCGGCTTTGCCGCGACGTCCGACGGCCATGACATGGTCGCCCCGTCGGGCGAAGGTGGCGAGCGGGCCATGCGCCTGGCGCTGCAGACCCTCCCCGAGGGCCGGAAGGTCTCTTATATCAACGCGCACGGTACCTCGACCCCGGTCGGAGACGTGGGCGAAGTCGAGGCTGTGCGCCGCATTTTCGGCGAGGGCAGCGTGCCGCCGATTTCTTCGACCAAGTCGATGACCGGCCATGCGCAGGGCGCAGCGGGCGCGCTCGAGGCGATCTTCTGCCTGCTCATGCTCGAACATGATTTCATTGCACCGTCGATCAACGTCGACACATTGGCCGAAGGCATTCAGCCCGGCGAAATTGCCACGCAAGTGGTTGAAAACGCAGGCTTGGATAGTGTCATGACCAACAGCTTCGGCTTTGGCGGCACGAATGGCTCCATGGTTCTGTCCAAGTATAACGGGTGATCGAGATGTCAAACTGTCTGAAGGGAAAACGCGGTCTGATCATGGGCGTAGCCAATGACCGCTCGATCGCCTGGGGCATCGCCAAGGCCATGCACGAGGCCGGGGCCGAGCTGGCCTTCACCTATCAGGGCGAGGCCTTCGGCAAGCGGCTCGAGCCGCTGGCGCAAAGCTTGGGCAGCGACTTCATGGTCGATGCCGACGTGACCGACGACGCCTCGCTGGACCGGGCCTTTGGCGAATTGTCCGCGCGCTGGCCGACGATCGACTTTCTGGTCCACGCAATCGCATATTCAGACAAGACCGAACTGACCGGCCGGTTCTTGAACACGACGCGGGCCAACTTCAAGCACTCGCTGGATGTGTCGGCCTATTCCTTCATCGAAGTCGCGCGTCGCGCCTATCCGATGATGAAGGACAATGGCGGCACCCTGCTGACCCTGACCTATCAGGGGTCGAACCGCGTGGTTCCGAACTACAACGTGATGGGCGTGGCCAAGGCGGCGCTGGAATCGGCGACCCGCTATCTGGCCAACGACCTGGGGCCCGACGGCATCCGGGTCAACGCGATTTCGCCGGGCCCGATGAAGACGCTGGCAGGTGCGGCCATCGGCGGTGCGCGCAAGACATACAAGTTCTGCGACCAGAACGCGCCGCTGCGCGCGAACGCAACGCTCGAAGCGGTGGGCGGCACCGCCGTTTATCTGGCTTCGGATGCCGGCGCCTGCACCAGCGGTGAAATCATCCGGGTCGATGGCGGGTTCCACGTTCTGGGCATGCCTCAGCCCGATTTCATGTGACTCGATCTTTCCCTGTCGCCGCCAAGATTTGACCAATTTTCGGCGGCAGGTTGCGGCACATGAGCAAACTTGACCGAATAATCGCCAGCAGCCCGCGCGCGCAACAGGCCCGTCGAAAGGAAAGGTTCCTCAGCGAGCGTGCGCGCAAACTGCTGCTGACCCTCACGACACTGTTGATCTTGTGGGTGTTCTATACCCAACCGCAGCTGCGGTCCGCGGTTGGGTCGTTGTTGGATCTGGTGCCCGGGCTATAGGCCCGGACCGGTCAGTTGACCGAAACGACCTCGATATCAAAGGTCAGATCCTGCCCGGCCAGCGGATGGTTGGCATCCAGCGTAACAGTGGTGTCGGTGGCCTCGACCACGGTGACCGGCAAGGCTTGCCCGTCCGGGGTCTGCATCTGCAACTGGGTGCCGGGGTCCAGCGGAATGTCGGCCGGAATGCCTTCGCGCGGGATGTCCTGACGCATCGCAGGATTCACCGGGCCATAGGCGTCTTCGCACGCCACTTCGACCCGTTTCTTGTCGCCGACTTCCATCCCCGGCAGGGCCGAATCCAGCCCTGGAATGATCTGGCCGGATCCGACCGCGAATTCCAGCGGCTCGCGCCCTTCCGAGCTGTCGAAGACTTTGCCGTCCTGCAAAGTGCCGGTGTAGTGAATGCGAACGGTGTCGCCTTGTTTGATTGCGGTCATGGTGGCCTCCGGCCTTGAAGTAGAAAGAGCCGCCCAACCTAGAGCCTGCCGCGCCGTTGTAAACCCTTTTGCGCTTTTCCCACTGGGGCAGTTGTGCAAACCTGCGCGCAATCACGGCGGAGGATCACATGGCAATCACGACCTGCGTTTTCGACGCATATGGCACCCTGTTCGACGTGACCGCCGCGGCGCGGCAGGCGGCAGCCCAGCCCGGCTTTGAAGCGTTGCAGGCAAAATGGCCCGAGCTTGCCAATCACTGGCGCCTGAAGCAGTTGCAATACACATGGCTGCGCGCCGTGGCCGACGCACATGCCGATTTCTGGGACGTTACGCAGGACGGGCTTGACTGGGCGCTCGACGCGACCGGCCTTCAGGGCGACCCAAACCTGCGCCAGCGTCTGCTGGATCTGTATTGGGAGCTTCAGGCCTATCCCGAAGTACCCGCGATGCTGAAGGCCTTGAAATCCGGCGGTCTGCAGACCGCGATCCTGTCGAACGGCTCGCCACCGATGCTTGACGCCGCCGTCAGGTCGGCGGGCATCGGCGCGTTGCTGGACGATGTACTGTCGGTCGAAAGCGTCGGCGTGTTCAAACCCCATGCCAAGGTCTATGATCTTGTTCCCGCCCGGTTCGGTTGCGACCGGTCCGAAGTGCTGTTCGTCAGCTCGAACGGCTGGGACGCGGCCGGCGCCAGCGGATACGGCTTCGTCACGACCTGGGTGAACCGAGCGGGTGAGCCGATGGACCGGCTGCCTTGGACACCCGCCCATGTGCTGTCCGACCTGACGCGCATCCCCGAACTGGCGGGCCTGTGATGCCGCGTTTCACGACCACCGATGGACTGAACCTTTACTACGCGGACACCGGCAAGGGGCAGCCGCTTCTGTGCCTGGCCGGGCTGACCCGCAACAGTCTCGATTTCTCGTTCCTGGCACCGCATGTCGCCGATCTGCGCATGATCGCGCTGGATTATCGCGGCCGGGGGCAATCGGCCCACGACCCCGACTACCGCAACTATACCGTCGCGCACGAGGCGCAGGACGTAATCGCGTTGATGGACCATCTGGCCCTGGACCGGGCCAGCATCCTGGGTACCTCGCGCGGCGGGCTGATCGCCATGACGCTGGCAACCACCCATCCCGACCGTCTGGCCGCCGTGATTCTCAACGATGTCGGCCCGGTGATCGAGCCGCAGGGCATCGCCCGGATCATCGACTATGTGGGCCGCAAACCGGTGTCGAAAACGCTTGATCAGGCGGCTGCGATCTTGAAACAGATGATGGAGCCGCAATTCCCCGGCGTTCCGCTTGCGGTCTGGCGCAAACAGGCCGCGTTCCAGTACGAGGAAACGGCCGATGGTTTGGCCCTGCGCTATGACCCGGCCCTGCGCACCGCCTTGCTGGAACAGATCGAAGCCGGCGAAACCCCGGACCTGTGGCCCCTGTTCGATGCCTTGCGCGCCGTGCCAACAGGCGTGATCCGCGGCGCCAACTCGGACCTTCTGAGCCGCGACACGGTCGATGCCATGCGCGCGCGCCATCCCGGCCTGATCACGGGCGACGTGCCCGATCGCGGCCATGTCCCGTTTTTGGACGAGCCACAATCCCTCGACATCATCCGCAAGACATTGGAACTGGCATGAGCACCATTGACCTGATCGAAGCCGCCGCCGACCGTCTGGCTGACCATGTGCGCAAAACGCCGCTGCTGACCTCGCCCTTTCTGGACCAGATCGCGGGGCGCCGGGTGCTGGTGAAACCAGAATGCCTGCAGCACACTGGCAGCTTCAAGTTCCGCGGGGCCTGGTCGGCCATTTCCGCGCTGGACGACGCGGCCCGCAAACGCGGGGTTATTGCCTATTCCTCGGGTAATCATGCGCAAGGGGTAGCCCATGCCGCAACTCTGCATGGCACCAGGTCGGTCATCGTGATGCCCTCGGACGCGCCCCGGCTGAAGATCGAGAACACCCGCGCTCTGGGGGCCGAGGTCGTGCTGTATGACCGCGCCTCCGAAAGCCGCGAGGATATCGGCGAGGCGCTGGCGGCCGAGCGCGGCCTGACCCTGATCCGCCCCTATGACGAACCGCAGGTGATCGCCGGGCAAGGTACCGTCGGCCTGGAACTGGCGCAGCAAGCCCGCGATCTGGGCGTCGAGACCGCCGATGTGCTGGTGTGCTGCGGCGGCGGAGGGCTGACGGCCGGCGTCGCCCTGGCGCTGGACCGCCACGCGCCCGGCCTGCGCGCCCGCCCCTGCGAGCCCGAGGGGTTCGACGATGTGAGACGCTCGCTGGCCGCAGGCAGCATCCAGGCGAATGCGGCTACCTCCGGCAATATCTGCGACGCGATCCTGACTCCGCAACCCGGAGAGATCACCTTTCCCATCCTCAACCGCCTGTGCGGGCCCGGTCTGGCGGTCTCCGAGGCCGAGGCGCTGCAGGCGATGGCCCAGGCCTTTCTGCGCCTGAAGATCGTGCTGGAACCCGGCGGTGCGGTTTCGCTGGCGGCGGCGCTGTTCCGAAAGGACGAGATCGCGGGCGATGCGGTGATCGTCGTGGCCTCGGGCGGGAATGTCGATCCGCAGGTCTTTGCCGGGGCATTGGAATTCCTGACCTGACAAGCGGTCGGGCTAGGTGCCATAAGGTGCGGCAAACGCTGCAGAAACCCAATAAAAGAAAAAGGTCGCCCAGATGCACATCGCGGATTTCGGAGAAGTCAAGCTGCACTATCGTGAGGACGGAACCCCTGACGGGGCACCCGTCGTCTTTGCAAACTCGCTGGGGACCGATATGCGCCTGTGGGACCCGATCCTGCCGTTGCTGCCCGACGGTCTGCGCATCATCCGCTATGACAAGCGCGGGCATGGATTGTCTTCGCAGCCGCCCGGCCCCTATTCGATGGGCGCTTTGGTGCGCGATGCCGAGCGATTGCTGGATCACCTTCAGGTCCGCGACTGTGTCTTTGTCGGACTGTCCATCGGTGGTATGATTGCACAGGGTCTGGCCGTGAAACGACTGGACCAGATCAGGGCGATGGTGCTGTCGAACACGGCAGCCAAGATCGGCACTCCGGCGATATGGGCCGACCGGATCGCGGCTGCGCGCAAAGGCGGGATCGAAGCCCTGGCCGACGCGACGATGGAGCGATGGTTTTCCAAGGCGTTCCGGTCCTCGCCGGACGTCCACCTGTGGCGCAACATGATGGTGCGGCAGCCGTTGGAAGGGTACCTGGGCTGCAGCGCCGCGATATCGGGAACCGATTTCTTCACGCCGACCAGCGGATTGCGCCTGCCGACGCTGGGCATCGCCGGGTCCGAGGATGGATCAACACCCCCGGACCTTGTGCGCGAAACGGTCGATCTGATCCCCGGCTCGCGGTTCGAGTTGATCCGCAAGGCCGGACACCTGCCCTGCGTCGAACGGCCCGGCGACTACGCGGCGCTGCTGTCGGATTTTCTGGCCGAAACCGGGCACGTCTGAGAAGGAGGAACCGGTGGCGAAGTTTCTGTTGATCCACGGGTCGTGCCATGGCGCCTGGTGCTGGCGCGACCTGATCCCCGAACTCAGATCGCTGGGGCACAGCGCGCGCGCCATCGACCTGCCCAGCCACGGCGCGGACCCGACGCCGGTGTCGGCCGTCACCCTTGACGATTGCCGTGACGCGATACTTGCGGCGTCCACACCCGACACCATCCTGGTCGGGCATTCCTGGGGCGGCTATCCGATCAGTGCCGCGGCCGACCATGCGCCCGACCGGATGCGGGCGCTGATATACCTTTGTGCCTACGTGCCCCGGCCCGGCCTTTCGATGATCGACATGCGCCGGCAGTCTCCGCGACAACTCATTGCGGATGCCGTTGAAAAATCGGCCGACGGCCTGTCCTACACTGTCCTGCCGGAACGGGTGGAGGGCCTATTCTATCATGACTGCGCGCCTGAAACGGTGCGCTATGCCCTTGCGCGGTTGTGCCCCCAGGCCATCCGCCCCCAGGACACGCCTTTGGACCTGAGCGGCGGTTTTGCCCGCGTTCCCAAGGCCTATATCCGCGCCACAGACGATCGGACCATTCCCCCGGAATACCAAGAGGACATGAGCCAGATCGCACCACCGGATCTGCGCCTATCCATCGACAGTTCGCACTCACCCTTCTTTTCGCAACCCGGACATCTTGCACAGCAACTGAGCGGATTGGCCGCCCGGCTCTAGCGGTTGGGAAGTGACCGCACGTCACAAGCCGTTTGCCGCCGCAAACCACCCCGAGCGGGTTCATAGACCGGCATAGCCTCGCTAGGCTCGGCCCGAAAAATAACAGTTGGCACAGGCATGCGGCTTCCTTTTATTTTTGCGTTCGGAACCGTGATGATCGATGCAATGGGCATCGGTTTGATCATGCCGATCATGCCGCAGCTGATCGTCGAGGTGCAGGGCGGGTCTCTGGCCTCGGCCGCTATCTGGGGCGGCATTCTCAGCACCGCCTTCGCGGCCATGCAATTCCTGTTCGGGCCGGTTCTGGGAAATCTGTCCGATGCCTATGGGCGCCGGGTCGTTCTGCTGGTGTCGCTGCTGATGATGGCGCTGGACTATGTCGTGATGGCGATTGCGGGCAGCATTTGGCTGCTGCTGGCCGGGCGCCTTCTGGGCGGCATCACGGCGGCCACGCATTCCACCGCCGCGGCTTTTATCGCCGACGTGTCGAAACCCCATGACAAGGCAGCCAATTTCGGGCTTTTGGGCGCGGCATTCGGGGTCGGATTCGTGCTGGGGCCGTTGATGGGCGGGCTGCTGGGCGAATATGGCACACGCGCGCCGTTCTGGGCCGCCGCGGGGCTGTCGGTGCTGAATTTCTGCCTTGGGTTGCTGGTCATGCCGGAAACGGTGACCGACAGAAACCGCCGCCCGTTCCAGTGGCGGCGCGCCCGGCCCGACAGCGCCCTGCGCGCAATCGCCGGCCTGCCCGGTATCCGGCCGCTGCTGTGGGTCTATTTCCTGTATTCGGTGTCGATCTATGTCTACCCGGCCATCTGGTCCTATTTCACGGTCGAGCGGTTCGGATGGTCGACCCAGATGATCGGGCTGTCTCTGGCCGTTTACGGGCTGGGCATGGCTGCCGTTCAGGGCGGGCTGATCCGCCCGGCCACCCGGCATCTGGGCGAGCGCAGAACGATCCTGCTGGGCATGGTGTTCGAGATCGTCAGCTTTCTGCTGTTGGGCTTTCTGACCAATGGCACCATCGCCCTGATGCTGATCCCGATCACCGCCTTGGGCGCGATGGTCACCCCGGCGCTGCAGGCGCAGATGTCGCGCGCCACGCCGGATTCGCAGCAGGGCGAGCTGCAAGGTGTGCTGGCCGCCCTGCACGCCTTGTCCATGATCCTTTCCCCACTGGTCATGACGGCAGTGTTTGCGCAGTTCGCCCGGCCCGATGCCGCGATCTATCTGCCGGGGGCGCCTTTCCTGCTGGCGATGGGCCTGATGCTGGCGGGCTTCGCGTTGTTTTTACGGGTCCGGGCTTCCGATATGTAACAACGACATGGGAATGACGTTTTCCGTCTTGCAGCCCAAGGTTTCAAACGCCACCGTGACCCAAACCAAAAGAGGGATCCATGCAGACCATCAAAGCCGCCGTATGCCGCGCCTTCAACCAACCGCTTGTCATCGAAGACATCCAGATCGCGCCGCCCGGCATGGGCGAGGTCGAGGTCACGCTGGATGCGGTGGCGATCTGCCACTCCGACATCACCTATGCCAGCGGCGCGTGGGGCGGGTTTCTGCCCGCCGTCTACGGGCACGAGGCCGCAGGTGTGGTCTCGGCCGTCGGAGAAGCCAGCGGCGGATTCAAGGTTGGCGATTCGGTCGTGGTGACCCTGATCCGCGCTTGCGGGTCCTGCCCGTCCTGCACCAGCGGCAAGCCGGTGATCTGCGAAACGCCCTATGACACGGTCAACGGGCCGCTGCGCACGGCGAACGGTGGGGCGCTGGAACAGGCGATGGCCTGTGGTGCCTTTGCCGAAAAAGTCGTGGTCAGCCATCGCCAGATCGTAAAGATCCCCGACGCGATGCCCAAGGACGTGGCCAGCCTGCTGTCCTGCGGGGTGATCACCGGCGTGGGGGCGGCGGTCAACGCCGCGCAGTTGCGCCCGGGTCAGGATGTCGTGGTCATCGGCGCGGGCGGGGTGGGCCTGAATGCCATCCAGGGCGCGCGGCTGGCCGGGGCCCGGCGGATCGTGGCCGTCGACATGACCGAAGAAAAGCTCGAGATCGCCAAGGAGTTCGGCGCCACGCACGGGGTTCTGGCCACGCTGAAAGAACCGTGGAAAGCGGCGTACAAGGCCCTGGGCGGTCGGGGGGCCGATGCGGTTCTGATCACCGTTGGGGCCATCCCCGCCTATGATCAGGCGCCCCGCTATTTGGGTCGTGGTGGCAAGGCGGTGATGATCGGCATGCCGCATTCCGGCGCGCAATCCAGCTATGAGCCGGTCATTCTGGCAGCACTGGGTCAGGGCATGGTCGGGTCGAAGATGGGCGACGTGGTGATCCAACGAGACATTCCGTGGATGATCGATCTGTATGAACAGGGGCGGCTGAAGCTGGACGAGCTGATCTCGGGTCGCTGGACGCTGGAACAGATCAACGAGGCCATCGAGGACACCAAGACCGGGTCGGCCAAGCGCAACGTCATCGTATTTGACCGGGGCTGACGGCCCCGGACCACCGGCGGGAGGAGACCGGATGAAACTACAGGATCTCGACATCATCGTGACCGCTCCGCCCGCGCCGGGCTGGGGCGGGCGCTATTGGATTCTGGTGAAGGTCACCACCGACACCGGCATCACGGGCTGGGGAGAATGTTATGCCTCCTCGGTCGGCCCCGAGGCGATGAAACACGTCATCCGTGACGTGTTCGACCGCCACATGGCCGGCGAAAACCCCGAGAATATCGAGCTGATGTTCCGCCGCGCCTATTCCAGCGGCTTCACCCAGCGCCCCGACCTGACTGTGATGGGGGCATTCTCGGGGCTGGAAATCGCGTGTTGGGACATTCTGGGCAAGGACCGGGACCGCCCGGTATACGCTCTGATCGGCGGCCGGATGAACGATCGCATCCGCGCCTACACCTATCTGTACCCGCTGCCGCAGCACAATCTGACCGATTTCTGGACCTCGCCCGAACAGGCCGGGGAAAGCGCCGCCGAAATGGTCCGGCGCGGCTTCACCGCGGTCAAGTTCGACCCGGCCGGTCCGTACACGATGCGCGGCGGGCATATGCCGGCCATGTCCGACATCTCGATGTCGGTGGCCTTCTGCAAGGCGATCCGCCAGGCCGTGGGCGACAAGGCCGACCTGCTGTTCGGCACCCATGGCCAGTTCAACACCGCGGGCGCCATCCGCCTTGGGCAGGCAATCGAACCTTACTCGCCGCTGTGGTTCGAAGAGCCCACCCCCCCGGACATGATCGAGGACATGGCCCGCGTCGCGCGCAATGTCCGCATTCCCGTGGCCACAGGCGAGCGGATGACCACCAAGGCCGAATTTGGCGCGGTCCTGCGCTCCGGTGCGGCCGAGATCCTGCAACCCGCTTTGGGGCGGGCTGGTGGCATCTGGGAGATGAAGAAGGTCGCCGCCATGGCCGAGGTCTTCAACGCGCAGATGGCGCCGCATCTCTATGCCGGGCCGGTGGAATGGGCCGCAAACATCCATCTCGCGGCCTCGATCCCGAACCTGCTGCTGTTGGAGACCATCGAAACGCCGTTTCATGACCGGCTGATCAAGGGCTCGATCCGGGTCGAGAACGGCTTTGTCGAACCGCCTTCGGCCCCTGGTCTGGGTATTGAGGTCGATGAGGATCTGGCCCGCGCCCATCCCTATTCCGGCGACGGTCTGCACCTGCAGATGCAGGAAGACCCCTGCGATTATGTCAACGGCAATGCCTTCCAAGGCGGCGCCCCTGCCACCGAGGGGTGACAAGGCCGGGCGGCTTGGTGCATACAGGCCCGGCCCGATCTTCAGCTCTGCAAGGTGTATCTTGACCCGTCCAGACACTGACCGAACATTTCAGCCCGCCAAACCAACGTTGGACATGGCCGCAAGCGCGACCCAAGCCGCCGCGTTCCTCAAGACCCTCGCCCATGAAGGGCGGCTGATGATCCTGTGCCACCTGAGCGCCGGCGAAAAGTCGGTGAGAGAGCTGGAGAAACTGCTGAATCTGCGCCAGGCCGCAGTCAGCCAGATGTTGGCGCGGCTGCGGGCTGAAGGGCTGGTTTCGACCAGACGCGAGGGCAAGGCGGTCTTTTATTCGCTTGCGGACGGGAACACGGCGCAGGTCATCGATCTGCTGTATTCGCTGTACTGCAAGCCGCAAAGCTGACCCGGATCAGCGCGAGACATACCCCGCGATCACCTGCATCAACTTGAACGCCGTCGCCGCGTCGTTTTCGACTACGGCCAGGAACTCTTCTTCGCCGATGCGCAGACAGGTCAAATCGGTTTCGGCCACCATGCTCAGCGCGCGGGGCTCCTTGCGGATCAGCCCCAATTCGCCGACCAGGGTGCCCGGCCCGACGCGGGTCACCAATTGGTCGGGGCCGCTCTCTTGCGGCAGGTACAATCCCGCCTCGCCCTCGATGATCATATAGGCGCCGTCGGTGGGCTGATCGTCTTTCAGGAAAACGACCTCTCCGGCGCTGGCGCGATACCATTGCGCCCCGAAGGCCAGCAGGCGCAACTGCCGCCGGTCCAACCCCGAAAACAACGGCGTCTGTTCAAGTGCGCGCAGTTTGCGGACCAGATCCGCCGAGGCTGCGCCTTCGCCTTCGGATTCGGATGCGATTTGATCTGACACGACCCGACCTTGCCGGATTTCGACATACATGTCGAACACGCCCGGAGTCTGGAACTGATCGTTCAGATAGATGATCGTGGTGTCGGGCAGCAGCGCCCGCAGGTTCCGGAACACCGCGATCTGGGTTTCCATGCCATAGCTGGCAAGCGCGTTTTCCAGGATCAGAATGTCGGGCTTCTTGATCGTGGCGCGGGTGAAGGCCAGCGGCTCGGACAGGGCCGCCGGCAGGTTCTGCCCGCCCAGCGCGACCGGGATGTCGTAGATCAGTTCGATCACCATCGGGCGCGCGCCGTTCTCGGCCAGCACATCGGCGACCAGTTTGCGCACCTCGTCCGAGCGGGCGCCGCCGATCTGGCTGACCTTGCCGAACAGCGCGTTCTCCAACACCGTCAGGCCCGGGGCGAATTGGTTGGGATCCAGCGGCGCGAATACGTCGTTCAGCCGCTCCATCAGCTTGTGCGAATGGCTGTGGCGCAATTCCAGAATGCGGTTCTTCAACTCGTCGGAAAAGGCCGGCCCGATCTGCTCGGCCGAGATCACGAACGGCACCGCCAGCAAGCTGGCCAGTTGCTCGTCATCCAGCCCGGCAGCCCCGGTCTCGCGCGTCCGCTCGACCAGTTCGACCGCCGCCTCGTAGGTTGCGGCCTCGAGCCCCAGTTTCCGGAACAGCGGGTGGTCGGTTCCATCCAGCCCGAAGATCTGCCGCAACATTTCGATCACGTCGCGCGTCAACGCCACCAGCGTCTCGTCCAGCCCCAGCTCTCGCAACTGACCTAGAAAAACGGTCTGCCGCGCCAGCAACTGCTGGGTCACCGGAACGCGCGGAACCGCAAACAACAGATTTTCGGCCACAGGCAGCGCCGGATTGTAGGACGCACGGTCAAACAGCAGCGCCTGCTGTTCAAGACCGGCCGTCCGAATGGCATCCTGCACCACCGGCCGCAGTTCGATCAATCGGGCGGCCAGTTCGGGGTGCAGGTCCTGATCGAACACCTGCTCGGCCCCGCGCTGAAACAGGGTCGGTCCCGAACCCATCCCCTCGATCAGCTTCAGCCACCAGTCCCGCAGGTCCTGGGTGGTTTCAAACCCGGCCAGCGACGGTTCCAGCCATTCGGCGTCGAGCGGATCGGCGCTGTTGCCAGCGCGCAGCGTTTCCTGAAAGTCCGGATCGTCGGGCGGTGGGGTCAACGGGCGCTGCCGCAGCGGCATCATCACGTTGTCGCCGATGGTTCCCTGAAACATCACCGGGCGCGAGGTCGCATGCCCGATCCGGGCGGCGATCACCGCCTGATGCAGGCCCGACAGATCCTGCCCGGCGACCTCGACCTTGCCCGATCCGGGCAGGATCTCGCGCGTGAGCAGATCGGCTAGCGCGCGGCGGTCTTCCTCGCTGGGGGCGGCGATGCCGATGGTGCGGCCGGCACCGAAGGTCAGGTTCAGATCGTCCAGAATCTGGTTCCCGTCCAGATCGCGCACCGTCACCTGATCCAGCACGATGTCGCCCTTCAGGTGCGGAACGTCCTCGGGCGTGCCCTCGAACAGCCTTTCATCCAACATTCCTTGGGGGGCAAAGCGTTCGATCACCACCTCCCACCGCAGCGACATGTCCTGGGTCTGGTTGTAGTAGGTCAACAGTTCCTTCCAGGGCGAGCTGAGATCCTTGTACGCGGCCAGGGCGGCCACCAGCGCCCCCAATGACACCGACCCCTGCAGCACCAACAGACCGCCCACCAGGTAGAACATGAACGGCGTCAATTGGGTGATGAAGTTGTTGATGAACTTCATGAAGAATTTCTTCTGGTAGATCTCGAACCGGATGCCGAACAATCGGCCCAGCTGCGCCGAGATCAACGCCAGACGATAGCGCCATCCGCCGTTCTGGCGCAGGGTGGCTGCGCCGGCCGCGTTTTCGCCGATCTGGGCGGCCAGAACGCGGACCTCTTGAATGCGATGCTTGTTGAGCAGGTTGATCTGCCGTTGCAGCCGCGGAATCAGCCAGGCCTGCACCGGTATCAGCGCCACAGCGGCCAGGCCGAACCAGACGCTTTGCAGGAACAGGAAGGACAGGATGGTCAGCATCTGCCCGGCCTGCAGAACCGGCTGGCTGATCGCGTCGCCCATCAGGCCGCCCATCGGCTCGCTTTCGGCGGTGATCATCGAAACCAGCTCGCCTTGGCTGACCCGTTCGAAATAGGGCTGCGGGAACCGCACCGCCCGCCGGATCAGCTGATAGCGGAACCGACGCAGCATGCGTTCGCTCAGAACGCCCTTCATGGTGTTGATGCGCATTTTCATCAAGCCATGCGCCAGGACGGCGGCCAAAAACGCAAAACAAAGAATGATTAGGAATGTCGTTTGTTCCAGGGCAAAGCCCCAGACATCGACCACCTCGCTCGAGGCGCCGATCGCATCGTTGATGATGCGCTTGGGCAGTTCCAGCGTCAGATACAGCAGTGGGAAAAGGGTCGCCGTCACGGCCAACAGGATCAGCTGATCGCGTTTTGAGTACTTCCAGATAAACCCGAAAATCGAACGTTCTATGGCGCCTGCCCCTGCTGATGAACCAAATCTCAAAACTGGCAACGTTCGAATGAACAAAGCAGGCCGACGGTACAGCATTCGCAATCGGCGACGCAAACGGATTCAGGTGGCGGGAAACTAATTCGGCTTGTGTGAACTAGTTCATTTGCGAACGCGGGAATTTGCACCTAATCTGTGCTGGGGATGATATCGGGAGGGTTCATTTGCCTGCCACACTGGGCACAGTGCTGCTTTTGGTTGCGTTGCTTCAAGTCAAGCACATGTTTGCCGACTTCTATCTCCAGACCCCCAAGATGTTGTCGGGGCGCGGGGTGTATTTCCATGCTGGGCGCGCCCAGCATGCGCTGGTGCATGTCATCGGCTCGGTCATCGTATTCGTGATCTTCGGCGCCCCATTGTCCTTCATTCTGGTGATCGTGGCGCTGGAGTGGATCATCCACTTCAACATCGACTTCGCCAAGGCCAGCTATTCCGACAAAAAGCAGTTGCAACCGAACCAGGCGGCGTATTGGCGCGCGGCGGGGCTGGATCAGTTTTTACACAACCTGACCTATGTCGGTATGGCCTGGGCATGGGTCGAGTTCGTGCCCAGATGATCACAGCTCGACCGGCCGGTTGCGCTTGACCGGGCGCAGGACGACATTCGTCTGCGCGCTGGCAACTGCCGGCAATCGAAACAAGAAATTCTCGAGAAACTCATTGTAGGCAGCCAGATCCCGGCACAGGACCCGCAGGTGGTAATCGGCCTGGCCGGTGGTGGAATAGCACTCCTGCACTTCTTTGCATGTCTCGATCGCGCGGATGAATTCCACGATCCGGTCCGGGTCGTGGCGGGTCAGATGCACATGCACGATCGCCTCGAACGCCAACCCCATCGCGGCCGGGTTCACGACCGCGCCATAGCGTTCGATGACACCGGCCTCTTCCAGCGCGCGCACGCGCCGCCAAAGGGCCGAGGCCGACATACCCACCGCATCCGCCAGATCGGCATTCGACATGCGACTGTTCTTCTGCAAAAGCGCCAGGATGCGGCGATCTCTGTCGTCCAGCTCCAACATGCGCCCAGATTATTTCAAAAATCGCATATTTGTGAACAAATTTTTCGTATAATACCTATTTTCTCGGAGAAATTGGAACGATTTTTCACACAGATCGGTCCAGAATTCTCGGGTTCAAAACTACGCGCGGACCCCAGCCATGAGCCACCACGACAGCGCACTTCGGACCTATCAACTTGCAGACCGCTATGAACAGACCACCGGCCGGGTATTCCTGACCGGCACGCAGGCGCTGGCACGCATCCTGATGGATCAGGCACGGCGCGACCGCGATGCCGGGCTGAACACGGGCGGGTTCGTCTCGGGCTATCGCGGCTCGCCCTTGGGCGGGCTGGATCTGGAACTGTGGCGCGCGCGCGAACGGCTGAAATCCGACAACATCACCTTCATGCCCGCCGTGAACGAAGATCTGGGCGCAACCGCCGTTCTGGGCGCGCAGCAGGCGACCCTGGACCCGCAGTGCGAATTCGAAGGCATCTTCTCGATGTGGTACGGCAAGGGGCCGGGCGTCGACCGCTCAGGCGACGCATTGAAACACGGCAACGCCTATGGCTCGGCCCCCAAGGGCGGCGTGCTGGTCGTGGCCGGCGACGACCATGGCTGCGTCAGCTCATCCATGCCACACCAGTCCGACGTGGCCTTCATGGCATGGTTCATGCCCACGCTGAACCCGGCCTCGGTCGAGGAGTATCTGGTATTCGGCGAATACGGCTTTGCTCTGTCGCGGTACTCCGGCACTTGGGTCGGGTTTAAGGCGATTTCGGAAACCGTCGAAAGCGCCCGTTCGGTCGAGCTGCGCCCCGACCGACAGTTCATCCTGCCCGAGATCGACCTGCCCCCCGGCGGGTTGCATGTGCGCGCCGCCGACCTGCCCTCCCCCGAGATCGAGACCCGCATCCAGCACAAGCTGCGCGCCGTGCGCGCCTTTGCCGAGGCCAACCCGATCGACCGGCGCGTCTATGACATCGACAACGCCAAGTTCGGCTTTGTCACCACTGGCAAGGCGCATTTGGACCTGATGGAGGCCTTGCGCCTGCTGGGACTGGACGAGGCCGCCTGCCGCCGTCTGGGCATCGACATCTACAAGGTCGGCATGGTCTGGCCGCTGGCGCGGCGCAACGCGCTGCGCTTCGTGAAGGGCAAGGCCGAGGTGCTGGTCGTCGAAGAAAAGCGCGGCATCATCGAAAGCCAGTTCAAGGAATACTTCTACGATTGGCCAGGCGACAAGCCGCACAAGATGGTGGGCAAATACGACAGCCATGGCGAGCCGCTGATCCCGTGGACGGGCGAGTTGAACCCGCTGATGCTGGTCCCGATCGTGGCGGCCCGGCTGGACAAGTTCTTCCCCGAAGAAGGCCTGCCCGCCAAAGCCAAGGCGCTGACCGAACGGCCGCCGCAACTGATCAACGTGCCCGGAGCGACCCGCACGCCCTATTTCTGCTCGGGCTGTCCGCACAACACCTCGACCAAGGTGCCCGAGGGCTCGATGGCGGCCAGCGGCATCGGCTGCCACGTCATGGCCTCGTGGATGGATCGCCACACCGTCGGCTATGCCCAGATGGGCGGCGAAGGTGTGCCGCATGTGGTGGCGTCCAAGTTCAACGGCGGTAAGCACATCTTCCAAAACCTCGGTGAGGGCACCTGGTATCACTCGGGCTCGCTGGCGATCCGGCAGGCGGTCGCGGCCGGGACCAACATCACCTACAAGATCCTCTACAACGACGCCGTGGCCATGACCGGTGGCCAGCCGGTGGACGGGCCGGTCAGCGTGGCCGGCATCGCCCAGACCTGCCGCGCCGAGGGCGTCGAGCGGATCGCTATCGTTTCGGACGACATCTCTAAATTCCACCACGCCGATTTCCCGGCGCAAACAACCTTCCACGACCGCGCCGAACTGGACACCTTGCAACGCGAGCTGCGCGAGACGCCGGGCGTGACCGTCCTGATCTACGAACAGACCTGCGCCACCGAAAAGCGCCGCCGCCGCAAGCGCGGCACGATGGAGGACCCCAAGCGGTTCGTCTGGATCAACGACCTAGTCTGCGAAGGCTGTGGCGACTGCTCGGTCGAATCCAACTGCCTGAGCGTCGAGCCGCGCGAAACCCCGCTCGGCCGCAAGCGCAAGATCAATTTGAGCTCGTGCAACAAGGACTTCTCGTGTCTCAACGGATTCTGCCCCAGCTTCGTGACCATCGAAGGCGGCGAACGCCGCAAACGCATGGCAAAGCTGGATCTGGCAAAACTCGAGGACGGGCTCCCCGACCCTACCCTGCCCCGCCTGGACAAACCGTTCGAGCTGCTGGTCACCGGCGTGGGCGGCACAGGCGTGGTGACGGTTGGTGCGCTGATCACGATGGCGGCCCATCTCGAGGGGAAAGGAGCCTCGGTCCTGGATTTCACAGGCTTTGCTCAGAAATTCGGAACCGTTCTCAGCTATATCCGTTTGGGAGACACTCCAAATGCGCTGAACCAGGTCCGCATTGATCAGGGCGCGGCCGATGCGGTGATTGGTTGCGACGTCGTCGTCAGTTCGGCCCCCAAAGCCTCGGCGCACTACCGCAAGGGTACGCGCGTGGTCCTGAACCGGGCGGAAATGCCGACCGGCGATATCGTTCTGCGCCGCGACGCTCAGTTGCAGGTAAAAGCCCGTGAACAGGCAATTCAGAACGTGGTTGGGGCGAAAAACCTGTTCGGTTTCGACGCCAATGCGGTGGCGGAAAACCTGCTGGGTGATGCCGTGTTTGCCAATGTGATCATGCTGGGTTTTGCGTGGCAGCACGGTCTTGTGCCGGTATCGCATGTCGCGCTGGGTCAGGCGATCCTGCTGAACGGTGTCGCTGTCGAGAAGAACCGTCTGGCTTTTGCAATCGGGCGCAACATGGCGGTTCGTTCGGACGTTCTGGCGCTGCCTTCCGACGACGTTGGTTCGGACGAAACACTGGATCAGATAATTGCGCGCCGCACTGCCTACCTGACCGAGTATCAAAACGCAAAATACGCGCAGGCCTATGCCGATCGTATCGCCGCCCTCCGCTCGGCGCTGCCGCAGGCTGACGAGACCCTGTTGCGTAGCGTCGCCCGCAACCTGTTCCGCTTCATGGCCTACAAGGATGAGTTCGAAGTCGCGCGGCTGATGACTTCGGACCATTTCGCCCAGGACCTGGCCAACCAGTTCGAGGGCGATTTTGCGGTCCGCTTTCACATGGCTCCGCCCCTGCTGAGCCGCAAAACGGACGCACGGGGCCGACCGCTAAAAAAGGCGTTCGGACCTTGGATGCAGCCGGTTCTGCGGGGCCTGTCAAAGATGCGGGCGCTGCGCGGAACAGCTCTCAATCCGTTTGGCTATCACGCCGAAGCGCGCCTCCACCGCGATCTGCTGAATTGGTATCAGGGGCTGTTGGACCGCGTTGTGGCCGAGTACGGCGATCGGGATGCCGAAACGTGGCAAAGCATCCTGGCGTGCGCTGACGAGATCCGCGGTTATGGCCCGGTTCGGATACAAGCGGCCGAGACTGCCAGACGAAAGGTCGAAGACTTGTTGCGCGCGCCGCGCGCTCAGGCCGCCTGATCCAGCACCGAGGCCTTGTAAGCTGCGAGCCAAGCCGCATCCAGCCGGTCGACAACGGCTGGATCGAACCGGTCTTCGACCTCCCAATACCGGCCGGATGGCACCACGTAACCGACCTCACACTCGGCCTGCAGCAGAGCATCGACGTGTTCGGTGCTCGGCAGGGCCTCGGGGATCACTTCTGTATGCGAAACGGATGGATAGACCAGCCGGCTGGGTCCGGAGGACAACCGCACCACATTGCAATCCTGACGCGCCGCCAGCAGCGCCAGCCGTGCCGATTTCGCCTCGAGCGAGCGCAAGGTGACGTCGGCGCGCAAGGGATCGGCCGTTCCCTGGCCGTAGAAATGGGTATTGCCCGAGCGCGGATAGACCATGTCGCAGCCAAAGTAGGCCAGTACCGATGGTTTGAGATCGCCCAGCGCCCAGTACCCGGCGGTAAAGGCCATGGTTCCACCGGCATAGACGAAGCCGCCGTAAGCGTTCTGGATCGGGACATAATCCTGCGCCGTCACGATGCGCTGCGTCGCTGTCAGACAGTCGGGGCGGTTCTCGGCCGGAAAATCCTCGGGATGGATCAGGAAATCCCAGTCTTCGCGGATGCGCCAGGCGTTGTTGATGGCCACGATATGAGTGAACGCCCCGCGCGCCCAATCCCGCGCCGCCAGCGCTGCGGGCGCACTTCCCAAGATAAGAACTCTGGTGTCATTCTCCGCCATCGAACACGCCCTCTCTCAGTGTTTCCCGAGAGCTAGCGCATTTGTCCGGCATGGCTAGCCAAGGACCGAAAAGCTGCTTTCCTCGTTGATGGGCCGCTTGCGGGAATAGAAACCCACGTCGATGGTACGTTTGATATAGGGCAGCTCGAATTGCAGGGGCTGGGCGTCGTGATCCGCACCGCCCTCACAATACTCCACCAGCGCGGCCATCATCTTGCCTGCGATCGGCGCGTTCTTGTACTGGTTCCCGCTGGTGCCGCAGGCCATGTAAAAGCCCGGCAGGCTGGATTTGTCATAGATCGGGATCCAGTCGGTCGAGGCGTCATAAAGATCCACGACCCCCCGCATCCGCGAGGGGATGCCCAAGCTCGGCACCCGCTGCGCATAGCGCATCGCCTGCGTCGTCCACTGGTTGGTGAAATCGCGGTTGTAATGAATGTCATCCTCGCACCACTGATGCGGGTCGCAGTCCGGGTCCTCGGATCCGATCAGGATGTGGTTGCCGTGTTCCGGCCTACAGTAGCAGGCGATATCGCTGTCCGAGACGATGGTTCCCTGACGCTCGAAATCGAACCCTTCGGGCGCCGGAACATGTACCACCTCCTGCCGCAGCGGGCGGGTTTCGATGGTCATGTCGTCCAGCACCCCGGCCATGCGGTTGATGATCGACGACCCCGGGCCGGCTACGTTGATCACCACGGGCGCGTGAATCTCTTCGCCCGAGGCCAGCCGGACGCCTTTGACTCTGCCACCTTCCTGCAAGATTTCCACGACCTCGACCCCGGTCCGTACCTGTGCGCCGTGTTGCTTGGCAGCATCCAGAAGGTTCTGCGCCGACAAGGCCGGGTCGGTTACATAACCCGCCTTAGGCCAAAATACCCCGCCGCCCATCCGCGCCCCGTTCGGCTGGCCGAATTCCGGGTCGTCCATCCGCTTGGCCGGGGCAAAACTTTCAAGAGAGTAGATCGGCAGGCGGTCGAGAATCTGTTCGGCTGACCATTCTTCGAAGGGGCAATCCAACTCGGCGCTGTATTTCTTGTGTTTTTCCAAGTGGCCGTTGGCCTCGGTCTTCATGACCAGGCACCCGGTCTCGCGGAACTGCGCCAGATCGGCCCCGTCGGGCAGGCCCAGATAGTCGGCCCAGTCGCGCCAGTAGTGATAGCCCTCCCACGCAAAGGCTGTGCCGTCGAAGGTGGAATAGTGCATCCGGATGATCGCGCAGGACCCGGCGGTCGAGCCATGCCCCACCTGCGCGTTGCGGTCCAGCGAGAGGGTCTTCCACCCGGCCTTGGCCATCTCGAACGCGATGGCCGCGCCGATCACGCCGGTTCCGATGATGATTGCGTCAGGCTGGCTCATGGCTTGATCCTCCCTCCCAGCAGCGCTTGGCATAGGCGCTGAATTCCTCGATTTCCTCGGGCCGCGGTTCGACCCCGGTAAAGACGTACAGGTAATGCGGCACCAACGACAGGCGCGTCGCCAATGGCTCGTTCAACTGCGCCAGATCATAGCCGATCTGCATGTAGTACAGCACCCGCGCGCGGGTCTCGGCCTCGACCGCCTCATAGCCATAGCGGGCAAACATGGCGCGCAGCGCGGCCAGGCGGCGCGCATCGGACTGGTCCAGCATCCGCCGCACCTTGCCCGACCGCCGAGCCCAGTCGCGCACGGCAAAGTCCAGCGCCGTGTCGAACAGGGCGGTGTTGACCACGCAGCGATGCACGTTGCAGACGGCGGCGGTGATGGTCTTTGCCGGGGCCTCGGCCTGCGCGATCAGGGCGGCGGTGTTGGTGGCCTGCCAGCGATCCAGCAGCGCATCCAGCAGGTGCTGCCGGGACTTGAAGTACCAGTAGAACGAGGACCGCGACACCGCCATGCGGTCAGCCAGGTTCAGCACCTTGACCTGCTCTACCCCGTCCGAGATCAAGACATCCATCGCCACGTTCAACCAGTCATCGCGCGTGACCTTGACGTTGCCGACAAGCGGCTCGGCCTTGGGGTCGTCACGATGCAGGATGGGTTTGCTGTTCATCTCAACTCTCCGGCGGCGCGCCGCCCTCGGCGGTTCGGCGCGCGATGAAGTCGCGCATGGCGTCCAGCCCCGGCTGATCCTGCGCGGGTGGTTCGAAATTTTTCAGAATGTCGCGCCAAACCGCAGTGGCCCGGTGGTTCGCATCGACCGATCCGCGTTCGGTCCAGGTGCCGAAATTGGCATAATCATGCAGGCGCGGTTCATAGAATTCGGTGGTGTAGCGCTCCATAGTCTGACTTGTGGCAAAGAAATGGCTTCCGGGCTCGACCTCGCGCAAGGCAGTGTCGAACCCGATCTCGGCCGAACCCGCCTGAGCCCCTGCGCACAGCTCGGCCACCATGTTCAGCACCTCGGCATCACAGACCAGCTTTTCGAAGGACACGGTCAGCCCCCCTTCCAGCCAGCCGGCCGAATGGATGATCACCGTGGCCCCCGCCATCAGGCAACCCCACAGCCCGAACTGGTTTTCATTGGCGGCCTGCACGTCATTGGCGTTAGAGGCCGATCCGGCCGCCGACCGCCACGGCAGGCCCAGATGCCGCGCCAGTTGCCCCGCCGCCAGCGAGGCCTGGAAATGCGAGGGCGTGCCAAAGGCCGGGGCGCCTGATTTCATGTCCACGTTACTGGTGAAGGTGCCATAGCAGACCGGCGCGCCGGGATTGGCCAGTTGGGTAAGGGTCAGGGCGGCCAGCGCCTCGGCATGGGACAGGGTGATCGCGCCCGCAACAGTGATCGGCGCCATCGCTCCCATCAGCGTGAACGGCGTGATGATCGACATCTGCCCGTGACGGGCAAAGTCGATCAGCCCCTGCGCCATTGGAATGTCCAGCGTGCGCGGGCTGTTGGTGTTGATGATGGTGTAGCAATGCGGCCGGGCGCGAAACTCGTCATCCGACAGGCCCCGCGCGACGGCCAGCATCTGGAAACAATCCATCACCTGCGGCGTCCCGCGCGAGAAGAAGAACGGAAACTTGTCGGTCAACTCCATCTGCGCCTGCGTCGTGAAATAGTGGCGCAGGTGAGTCGGCACGTCCTGCGGCTCGACCTGCGGCGAAATCATCTGGAACACGTCGAAATGATGGGTGAGCTTCAGGAACTCGAGGTAATCCTGCCCGCTGGCCGGGCGGCGGCCGCGTTCCAGATCGGTGGCATTGGGCGCGCCTGCGCCGGGTTGAAACACCAGGCTGCCCAGCTCCAGCGTGAAGTCGCGATGCCGCGCCCCTGCCCGGCAGGCGATGGATTTCGGGGCCGAGTCTACCGCAGCCTCGACCAGATCGCGACCGATGAACACCATTTCGCTGTCTTCATCCACCCGCGCCCCCGCGGCGGCGAACAGGCGCCGCGCCTCGGGCAGCAGGACCTTGACGCCCAGTTCCTCCAGCGTGCGGAGAGCGGTTTCGTGCATGTCGGCGATCTGGTCGGCGGGAAAGACCTCCATCACCGGAAACGGGTTGCGCAACTGGCGATAGTTAACATCCCGATGGGTCGCGGGTGCGGCCTCAGCGCCCCGGCCCCGCCGACGGCGATCCCTGCCCCGCGCCGCCACGATCAGCCCCGCATCGCCTTGCCCTCGGGGTCATAAGGCGACGGCGCGATCACCCGCGCGGGACGCTCGACCCCGACCACGTGCACCGACAGTTCGGTTCCCGGCTGTGCCTTGTCGCGGTCCACCAGCGCCATCGCCAGCGACTTGCCGATGTAATGGCCATACCCGCCCGAGGTCACGAAACCCACGCGCTGGTCGCCCGCCCAGACCGGCTCGTACCCGCTGGCATCCGCTTCCAGCGCGTCCACCTCGAGCGTCACCTGAACCTGCGCCGGGCCGTTGCCCTCACGCTCGGCCAGTGCCGCGTCCTTGCCCACGAAGTCCTTGTCCCAGTCAATCCAACGGTCCAAGCCGGTCATGCCGGGGGTGTAGGCCTGGGTGAACTCGGCCGACCAGATGCCAAAGCTTTTCTCAAGCCGCGTGGACAGCATCGCGTTGAAGCCGCATTCGCGGATGCCTTCGCTGGCTCCGGCCTCAAGCAGCGCGCGGCGCAGGGCGATGTGGTCGCCACAGCGGCAGTTGATCTCGTATCCCTTTTCGCCGGTGACCGACATGCGGGCGACGCGGGCGCGCACGAGGCCGATGTCGTAGTCACCGCAGCCCATGAATTTCAGGGTTGAGATATCCTGCTCGGCCAGTTTCTCGACCACCGCCTGCGATTTCGGGCCAACCACGGCAAAGCCGCAGACCTCCTCGCCCAGGTCGCGCACGGTGACCCCGTCGATCATGTGATCGTCGAACCAGCGCATGTGCCAGGCCCGCAGGTAATAGCTGCCCATGATCCACCAGGTGCCGTCGCCCCAGTTCAGAACCGTCAGGTCGCCCTTGAGCCGCCCGTTCTCGCCCAGCATCGGTGCCAGTTTCGCGCGGCCCGGTCCCGGCAGTTTCGAGGCCATCACCTTGTTTAGCCAGATTTCCGCATTCGGCCCCGAAACCTCGAACCGTGAAAACCCGGTGATGTCCATCAGGCCTACGCCTTCGCGGATGGTGCGGCATTCCTCGGCCACGATGTCGAAGGCATTCGAGCGTTTGAGCGTCGGCGTTTCCTCGAACCCCTTGGGCGCGAAATAAAGCGGCACCTCGAGATCCCAGCTGACCCCCCATTTGCAACCCGCCTCGGTCATTGCGTCATGGGCCGGCGACATCTTCAACGGGCGTCCGGCGGGCAGTTGCTCGTTCGGATAGGTCATCACGAAGCGGCGGGAATAGAATTGGCCGGTGGTTTCGCGGATGTAGCGCTTGTTCTGGGCAAAGTCGCCATAGCGCGCCACATCCATCGGCCAGGCGTCGGCCTCGGGCTCGCCATGGATCATCCATTCGGCCAGCGTCTTGCCGACGCCGCCGCCCTGCAGGAACCCGGCCATCACCGCGCAGGCAGTCCAATAGCCGCGCTTGCCCGGCACCGGACCGACCAGAGGGTTGCCGTCCGGCGAGAAGGTGAAGGCGCCGTTCACCCATGTCTTGATGCCCACATTCTGGATCGCCGGGTAGCGCTGAAAGCCTAGCATCAGTTCGTTCTCGATGCGGTCCAGCTGCTCCTGGAACAGCTCCTCGCCATAGTTCCATGGCGCGCCGTCCATGGCCCAGTGCTCGTGATCGACCTCGTAGATGCCAACCAGAACGCCCTTCTGGTCCTGCCGCATGTAGGTGAAGCCCTCCAGATCCACGGTCATCGGCATCTCGAAATCGGCCGCAGCGACCTCGGGCACCGTGTCGGTGATCAGATAGTGGTGTTTCAGCGGAGAGACCGGCAGCTCGACCCCGGCCATGCGCCCCACCTGCTTTGCCCACAGGCCGGCAGCGTTGACCACATGTTCGCAGGTGATCGTGCCCCGGTCGGTCACCACCTGCCAGCCATCGGCGGTCTGGATCAGTTCCTCAACCTTGGTTTCCTCATAGTATTCTGCCCCGCGCTTTTTGGCTGCGGTAGCATAGGCCTGAACGGTGCCCGTGGTATCAATATAGCCTTCGCGGTCGGCCCACATCGCGCCCAGAATGCCGTCGGTGGACATGATCGGGCAGCGTTTCTGCGCCTCTTCCGGGCTCAGCAATTCGCAATCGTCTATGCCGATGGACTGGAAGATGCGGTAATTCGCCTGCAACCACTCCCACCGTTCGGGGGTTCCGGCCAACGTCAGACCACCGGTCATGTGCAGGCCGATATTCTGACCCGATTCCTTCTCGATCTCGCTCAGAAGGTCGATCGTATAGGCCTGCAGCGCCGCCATGTTCGGATCGGCGTTCAGCGCGTGGATACCCCCCGCCGCATGCCATGACGACCCCGACGCCAGACGCCGTCGTTCCAGCATGACCACATCCGACCAACCGAACTTGGCCAGATGATACAGAACCGAGGCGCCGACGACGCCACCCCCGATGACCACAACGCGATACTGCGATTTCATCCCGACCTCCCCTGGACGATTCCCAAAGGACGCTAGGGGCACTGTTCACTTCTGTCTAGACATTTCTGTACAGTGCTGTCAGGCACTGGCGCTGGGCCGCGCCTGCACGCTGTCGAACCAGGCTCGGGTTGCCGTGTTGCCCTCGGGGATGCGCATCTTGATGACACGGGCGAAATCCACGAAAACGAAGGTCGAGATATCGGCCAGCGAGAACGCCTCGCCCGCGATGAAGGGGCTGTCTTGCAAGCGTTCTTCGAGCAGGTCGAAGAACGCCCCGACGCGCGCGATGCCGCGTTCGGCCAGTTCAGGGATCTGCGCGTGGTTCTGCGGGCCGGGAATGGCGCGGTCCTTGAAGGCCGGATGCGTGTTGCGCAGCGCGTCGGCGATGGGCGCCCCGCCCTGTTGTTCGACGATCGCGTTCCACATCAGCACCAGCCCTTTCTCGTCCGGCGTCCGCCCCATCAAAGGGGGCTCGGGGAAACGCGCCTCGAGATAGGCGGCGATACCGAGGTTCTCGGTCAGAACGGCGCCCTCGTCGGTAACCAGCACCGGAATGGTGGCGCGGGGGTTCACCTTGCGAAACGCCTCGCTCAGTTGCTCGCCCTTGGCGATCGAGATGTCGCGGGTTTCGATCTGCAGCCCTTTTTCGGCGATGAACATGCGGGCGCGGCGCGGGTTCGGAGCGGTAGAGCAATCGTAAAACAGCATGGGCGGTCCTTTGCGTGAACGTCACGCGAAGGTTAGACCGCCCGCCGTGCCGGGATCGAGTCCCTGCGCAAAGTGACCCTGCGGAACGCTGCTCAGCGCCGGTAGATGAAGCAGCGACCCGGAACCGCGCCTTCGGGGAGGGGCTGTTCCGCCAGCGTTTCGAAATACATCCGGTCGCTCGAGACCATCAAACCGCCTTCGGCCAGTAGTGGTTCTATCAGCGGCGACACGAAGCGGGCGAAGGCATCGTTCTTTTCCCTGTTGTGGCCGCCCAGATCGGCGTGAATCAGGCTGGCGGTTGCGCCGAACCGATCCAGCGCGGCGGGCAGCGTCTCGCGCACGTCGCCCAGGATCAGACGATCTTCGGACGGGGTTGAATCCGGGTGCGAGGCCACCGCGCGCTCGAACACATAGACCGGACGATCCTGGATGCGCTGGATCATGTGATGATAGGTCCGCCCGTTGCCCAGCCCCAGTTCGAACACCGGACCGGCCATGCCGGACGTCTGGGCGATGGCGGCATCCAAGCAGGCCCGCTGCGAAACCATGCGGTCGATGAACAGGTCCAAGCGGCTTTGTTGATGTGGCACGATCTGATCTCTCCGTGATACCTTTGCAGGCCCGTTGGCGCGGACCGGTCGGGCCTTGGATGACAAAAACTCAAGGCTTTGTGTAGGGACAATGCGCCAAGGGACGCGAGTCCGCGACGTTTTCCCCCAAGAAGGTGTTTGACTAGTTGCCCCCGGGCGCGCGAAACTGCGTCCAAAAAACAGGGAGTTGATCAAAGCCATGCCCACCGGCGGCCAAACGGGCGGAACCTCCGCATGACGGCCTTGCTGTCTGTCCGAGACCTAAGCATTGGTTTCGGGGACGGAGACTCCGTCGTCAAAGATGTGAGCTTCGATGTCGAGGCCGGACAAACGCTGGCTTTGGTCGGAGAGTCCGGGTCGGGCAAGACCATATCATGCCGGGCGGTGCTGCGTATCCTGCCCCGCGCGGCGCAGATACGGAAGGGCACGATCACCTTCGGCACCGGGCAGGATCAGCTTGATCTTGCCACGCTCGGCGAGCGCAGGATGCGCGACATCCGGGGGAACCGGATCTCGATGATCTTTCAAGAGCCGATGCGGTCGCTGTCGCCGCTGCACAAGATCGGCAACCAGGTCAGCGAAGTCTTGTGGCTGCATCGCGGGGCCTCGGAATCCGAGGCCCGCAAGGAAGTGCTGAAACAGTTCGAACGTGTCGGCTTTCCCGATCCCGTGCGGGCCTATGACTCGTATCCTTTTGAAATGTCGGGCGGGATGCGACAGCGGGCGATGATTGCCATGGCCATGGTGGCCAAGCCCGACCTGCTGATCGCCGACGAGCCCACCACCGCGCTGGACGTGACGACGCAGGCGCAGGTTTTGGGGCTGATCAAGGACCTGCAGCAGGAAACCGGGATGGCGCTGATCCTTGTGACGCATGACCTGGGCGTGGTGGCCAACATGGCCGAACAGGTGGTCGTGATGCACAAGGGCCGCGTGATGGAGGCGGGTCCCGCCGCGCTGATCCTGAGCGAACCGGCGCATCCCTATACGCAGCAATTGTTCGAGGCCGCGCCGGAAATCCCAGACGAGGACGCCGTGGGCATCCCCATGCCGGACGAGGATCTGATCCTCGAGATGAAGGGCGTTTCCAAGACCTACACGATGCGGGCGGGCCGCGGGTGGAAGGCCGACAAGCTGATCCACGCCTGTCGTGGCATCGACCTGAAGCTGGCAAGGGGCAAAACGCTGGCCGTGGTCGGCGAAAGCGGGTCGGGCAAGACCACAGCCGCGCGCATCGCGTTGGGCGCAGAACTGCCCGATCCCGGCGGCGAGGTTCTGTTTCGCGCTACGCCGCAGGACGATCCGATCCTGGTGCATCAGATGACGCGCGCCGAACGTACCGTGTTCCAGCGCAAAGCGCAGATGGTGTTTCAGGACCCTTACAGCTCGCTCAGCCCGCGGATGCGCATTCAAGACGCGATGACCGAACCGCTCGAGATTCACGGGATCGGCACCTCGGCGGAGCAACGCGAAAAGGCGGCCGAGATGCTCAAGCGCGTCGGGCTGAACGCCGACATGTTGAAACGCTATCCGCATGCCTTTTCCGGTGGCCAGCGCCAGCGACTGTCGATTGCCCGCGCGATGATGTTGGACCCCACGCTGATCATCTGCGACGAACCGACCTCGGCGCTGGATGTTTCGGTGCAGGAACAGATCCTGACACTACTTGAGGAACTGCAGGACAGCCTGAACCTGTCCTATTTCTTCATCTCGCACGACCTAGCAGTGGTGGCCCGAATCGCGGACGAGGTCGCCGTGATGCGGCAGGGGCTGGTGGTCGAACAGGCCCCGCCCGAGACGCTGTTCTACAATCCCCGCCACCCCTACACAAAGGCGCTGATCGCGGCCCAGCCCGAGCCCGACATCAACCGCCCTATCGACCTGAAGCTCGTCGCCCTAGGCGCCGGATCACCGGACAGTTGGGATGACGCCTTTCGTTTCTCGGACACCGTGATACCTTCACTGGTAGAGATGGAGCCCGGCCATAAGGTACGTTGCCATGTTTAAGACCCCTCGATTACTGACGCTGGCCACCGTTCTGGCCTCTGCCTTCGGGCTTGCCGCACAGGCGGACACCCCGCCCGATCTGCAGGAAAGCACATTCTGGAAAACCGAGGTCGATGCCGGGAACCTGCCACCGATACAGGACCGTATCCCGCAAGAGCCGCTGATCGTGGATCTGGAGGCCAAGGGCCGCGCCTTTGGCAAACAGGGGGGCACCCTGCGCACCATGGTCACCCGGTCCAAGGACATCCGCCAGATGGTCGTCTATGGCTATGCGCGGCTGGTGGGCTATGATGCCGATTACAACCTGGTTCCCGACCTGTTGGCCAGCTACGAGAACGAGGATAACCGCAAGTTCACGCTGCATCTGCGCAAAGGCCACAAATGGTCCAATGGCGAGCCCTTCACGTCGGAAGATTTCCGGTACTGGTGGGAGGACGTCGCCAACAACGAATTGCTCAGCCCCTCGGGCCCACCCGATTTCCTGCGGATCGAGGGCAAGTTTCCCAAGGTCTCGTTTCCCGATGAAACGACCGTGATCTATGAATGGGAAGATCCCAACCCGAACTTCCTTCAGTCGCTGGCGCAGGCGCGCCCGCCCTTCATCTATCGGCCGGCCGAATTCCTAAAACGCTATCACGAGAAATACGCCGACAAGGAAGAGCTTGCATTCCAGGTTGACGATGCCCGCGTCAAAAGCTGGGCCGCGCTGCACAACAAGCTGGACAACCTCTACAAGTACGACAACCACGAACTGCCGACTCTTCAGCCTTGGTTGAATGCCAGCTCGGGCAAGAAGATCCGGCACAATTTCGTACGCAATCCCTACTACCACCGCATCGACGCCAAGGGCGTGCAACTGCCTTATATCGACGTGGTCGAGATGGAGATCGTCGCGCCCGGCCTGGTCGCCGCCAAGGCAAATGCCGGCGAGACCGATCTGCAGGGCCGCGGGCTTGACTTCCGCGATGCCTCGATCCTGAAAAAGGGCGAGGCGCAGGGCAACTACAAGACCTTGCTGTGGAAGACCGGTGTCGCCTCGCAAATCGCGATCTATCCCAATCTGAACTATGAAGACGCGGTCTGGCGCGATGTGCTGCGCGATGTACGCGTCCGCCGGGCGCTGTCGCTGGCGATCGACCGGCAGACCATCAATCAGGCCCTGTATTTCAAACTGGCGCATCCGGCGGCCATGTCGGTCCTGCCGGCCTCGCCCTTCTACAGTGAGGAGAACGCGCAGGCCTGGGCGCAGTTCGATGTCGACCAGGCCAATGCCCTGCTGGACGAAGCCGGCTTGGACAAGCGGGACAGGAACGGCATCCGTCTGCTGCCCGACGGCCGCTCGATGGAGTTGGTGATCGAAACCGCCGGCGAAAGGCAAGAAGTCGAGAACGCGCTGCAGATCGTCACCGACACTTGGCGCGAGATTGGCGTCAAGCTGGTGATGCGCCCGCTGGACCGGGACATTCTACGCAACCGGGTGTTTGCCGGAAACACGATGGCCTCGGTCTGGTACGGATGGGACAACGGGATCCCGCAGGTCTATACTTCGCCGCTGTATGTGGCGCCCACCGACCAGGTGTTTCTGTCCTGGCCGAAATGGGGTCAGCACTATCAAACCGGCGGCGGTTCCGGCGAGCCGCCCGATCTGCCCGAGGCGCAGCGCCTTCTGGAACTGGCCCATGACTGGCAGGTCGCCACCGACGACGACCAGCGCCGCGCGGCTTGGGAAGCCATGCTCAAAATCCACGCCGAACAGGTCTATGCCATCGGCATCCTGAACGGAGCGCCGCAACCGATCGTGTTATCCAACCGCCTGCGCAACGTGCCGGAACAAGCCATGTGGGCATGGGAACCCGGCGCACATTTCGGAGTGCACCGGCCCGACGAATTCTTCTTGGCGGACTGACGAGGGCTGACCGATGATCATGCTCCGCTATGCGGTGTATCGCTTTTTCACGATGCTGCTGACGCTTCTGGTGGTGTCGGTGATGATCTTCGTGATCATCAACCTGCCGCCCGGCGACTATCTCAGCAACCAGATCGCGGAATTGCAGGCCTCGGGGCAGTCGGCGGGCGTGGCCAAGGCCGAGTTCCTGCGCAAGGAATATGCGCTGGACCGGCCGATGTGGCAACAATACCTGATTTGGATGGGGTTTATCCCCGGCCCCCACGGGTTCGAGGGGCTGCTGCAAGGCAACTATGGCTGGTCTTTCGAATTCGACCGCCCCGTGGCCGAGATCGTGGGCGATACGCTGTGGCTGACGGTCGTGGTCAACCTGGCGGCCATCCTGTTCGTCTATGCCGTGGCCCTGCCGTTGGGCGTGATGGCGGCGGCCAAATCCCGGACCTGGGTCGATTACACGACCGCTTTCGTGGGCTATCTGGGGCTGGCCACACCCAACTTTCTGCTGGCGCTGATCCTGTTCTACTACGGCCACCGCTATTTCAACCTGCCCATCGGCGGGTTGATGGACCCGATCTACGAAGGCCAGCCGATGAGCTGGGACAAGATGAAGTCGATCCTGGTGCATCTGATCGTACCCACCTTCGTGATCGGTACCTCGGGCGCCTCGGCGATGATGCAGCGCCTGCGTGCCAACATGCTGGACGAATTGGGCAAGCCCTATGTCGAAACCGCCATCGCCAAGGGGATGGCGCCGTCGCGGATGCTGACGAAATACCCGCTGCGCGTGGCATTCAACCCCTTCGTGGCCGATATCGGCAACCTGCTGCCCTCGATGGTGTCGGGCTCGGTTCTGGTGTCGGTGGTGCTGGGTTTGCAGACCATCGGCCCCACTCTGCTGACGGCGCTTAAAACACAGGATCAGTTCCTGTCGGCCTTCATCCTGATGTTCGTGGCCCTGCTGACCCTGATCGGCACCATGATTTCCGACATCCTGCTGGTCATGCTTGACCCGCGCATCCGCTACGAGGGGCGTGAGGCATGAGTAGACTTCCCGATGGCCGCTATGTCGATGACGCCCCGTTCGACCCGCAGGCCGCCCTGCAGGAGCTGGAGCGCAAGGACCTAGACGCTCCCAACTGGGTGCTGGTCTGGCGCAAGTTCAAGACACACAGGCTGGGCCTGATCTCGGGCATCTTCCTGCTGTTGTGCTACCTGATGCTGCCCTTTGCCGGGTTCATTGCGCCCTACGGGCCGAATGACCGCAACGGAGAGCACCTGTACGCCCCGCCTCAATCGGTGAACTGGTTTCACGACGGAGAGTTCATCGGGCCCTTCGTCTATCCGACCGTGGCCGAGGCCGATCTTGAGACCTTCCAGTGGAAATTCGTGACCGACACGGACGACCCGCGCAAGATCCGGTTCTTCTGCGAGGGTTCGGAATACAAACTGGCTGGGTTGATCCCTTCCAACACGCACCTGTTCTGCCCGCCCGAGGGCACGACCCTGTTCCTGTGGGGGTCCGACCGGCTGGGCCGCGACGTGTTCAGCCGCATCCTCTACGGCGCGCAGCTGTCGCTGACGGTGGGCCTGATCGGCATTTCGGTCTCGTTCTTCCTGGGTATCCTGTTCGGATCACTGGCCGGCTATTTCGGCGGGCGGATCGACTGGGTCATCAACCGCGTGATCGAGATCCTGCGGTCGCTGCCCGAACTGCCCCTGTGGCTGGCGCTGTCGGCGGCAGTGCCGTCGAACTGGTCACCGGTGGCTGTGTTCTTCATCATCTCGATCATCCTCGGCATCCTCGACTGGCCCGGCCTGGCCCGTTCCGTGCGCGCCAAATTCCTGTCGCTGCGCGAAGAGGAATATGTCCGCGCTGCCGAGATGATGGGCGCCAGTTCCGGCCGGGTGATCCGCAAGCATCTGCTGCCCAACTTCATGTCGCATCTGATTGCCTCGGCCACGCTGTCGATACCGGCCATGATCCTGGGGGAAACGGCGCTCAGCTTCCTGGGCCTCGGCCTGCGGGCACCGGCGGTCAGCTGGGGCGTGATGCTGAACGACGCGCAGAACCTCGCCTCGATCGAGATCTACCCTTGGACCGCCATCCCGATGCTGCCGATCATCGTGGTGGTGTTGGCTTTCAATTTCCTGGGTGACGGGCTGCGCGACAGTCTAGACCCCTATCAGCAATGAGCCTGCTGGCGGCGCTTCCGCCGGCCGGGGCCTATCGGGTCAGCGGGTCCGGTGCGCTGCCAAGCGCCTTTGCCGTCTCGGACCTGGCCACCGCCAGTTTCGCCGCCGTCGGGTTCGAACTTGCCCGGTTCATGCAGGCGGCCAACCTTGCCGCAGCGACGCCGGCCGTGTCGGTCGATCGTCGTCTGGCGTCCCTCTGGTTCGGGTATTCCTTAAAGCCCGACGGGTGGGAAATGCCGAACCTCTGGGATCCGATCGCCGGCGACTATCAGGCTGCCGACGGCTGGATCCGGTTGCACACCAACCTGCCCCACCATCGGGCGGCCGCGCTCAGGGTGCTGGACACCCTGGCCGACCGCACTGCGGTGACGCAGGCCATCCGCAACTGGTCGATCTCGGATCTGGAGACCCGGATCGTGGCCGAAGGCGGCGTTGCGGCAGCCATGCGCAGCCGCACCGAGTGGCTCGACCACCCGCAAGGCCGCGCCGTCGCCCGCGACCCCTTGATCGGCTGGCACGGTCCGCGCCGGATCACGCTGCGCGACCGGCCCCGGGCAACCGCCGCCCGCCCCTTGTCGGGGCTGCGGGTGCTGGACCTGACCCGCGTTCTGGCCGGGCCAGTCTCGACCCGGACACTGGCGGGTTTCGGGGCGCAGGTGTTGCGAATCGACCCTCCGGACTGGGACGAGCCCGGGGTGATCCCCGACATTTCACTGGGCAAGCGCTGTGCCTATCTGGATTTGAAATCGCCGGCAGGAATGGACCGACTGCAGGAGCTGTTGGCCCAAGCCGATGTGTTCGTGCACGGCTATCGCCCAGGGGCGCTGGACGCACTGGGCCTCGACAAGGCCAAACGCGACGAGATTGCACCCAACCGCATCGAGGTCACGCTGGACGCCTATGGCTGGCAGGGGCCTTGGGCGGCTCGGCGCGGATTCGACAGCTTGGTACAGATGAGCGCAGGCATCGCCGATGCCGGCCGTCTGTGGGCCAAGGCCGAAAAGCCGACCCCGCTGCCGGTTCAGGCTTTGGACCACGCGACCGGCTACCTGATGGCCGCCGCCGTCCTCTCGGCCCTGACCGAGGCCACCTTGGGCCGTTCTGTCATGGATGCCCGGCTGTCGCTGGCCCGCACGGCCGAGCTTCTGGCCAGCCTCGCCAAGACCGAGACCACCGAAGACATCACCAAGCCGACCCCTGCGGACTATGCCCACGACACCGAGCAATCGGGGTGGGGGCCGGGTCATCGTCTGAAGCCCGCACTGAACGTCGGGCCGGCCGGCATGCACTGGCCCCTGCACGCGTCCCAGCTGGGCACCTCCTCCCCCGTGTGGGAGCCGTCCTGACCCCACGCGCCACCGCCGCTCGGTCAGCGGTCATCGCCGCCCGGCCCGATATCGTCCAGATAGTCTTCGTCGATCGCGGCCTGAACCGCACCGGTCACCGCCTCGCGCTGCTGCGGCGTCAGGTCGCCGGCCTCCTTGCCGTCGGCCAGTCGCACAGTCACTTCACGGTGGGCGAACTGGATGCCTTCGCGCGCGAACAGTTCCCTGATCTCCTGATAGACCCGCTTGCGCACCAGCCATTGGTCGCCCGGCTTGGTCATAAACTTGACCCGGATGATCATCGCGGAATCCTGCATCTCGATCACGCCCTGCGATTTGAGAGGCTGGATGAAATTGTCGCCGATCACCGGATCGCTCAGCAATTCCTGCCCCAGCTTCTTGATCAGCTTGCGCACCTTTTCGACATCGGTGTCATAGGTCACCCGCAGAGGAAGCTTCATGATGACCCAGTCGCGGGAATAGTTGGTCAGCACCTTGATCTCGCCGAAGGGTATGGTGTTCAGCGCCCCCAGATGGTGGCGCAGCTGCATCGACCGGACCGAGATCTTTTCGACCGTCCCCTTCACGTCGCCGATATCGACATATTCGCCCTTGCGGAACGCATCGTCCAACAGAAAGAACGCGCCCGAAAAGATATCCCGCACCAGCGTCTGCGCCCCAAAGCCCACCGCCAGGCCGACGACACCGGCGCCGGCAAACAACGGGCTGACATTGATGCCAACCTCCATCAGGGCGATCAACCCGATCGAGACCACCACGATGGCCAGAATGGCGCCGCGGAACAGCGGAAGCAGTGTTGCCAACCGGCTCTGGCTGGCTTCGCCGCCCTCGTCGCCCAATTCGGCCTGACCGCCACCATCCTCGACTTCTTCGGCGATTTTCATATCGATCCAGATCCGGAAGAAATGGAACAGGATATACCCGATGAACAGGATCACCATCACGTCCAGCGCGCGCCCGACGGGCAGATCCTCGCTCCAACTGGCTTCGGGATTCCAGATGACCACCAGCGCATAGATGCCGACCACGAAGGCCAGAATGCCGGCCACCCGCCGGGCCAGATCCTCGTAGGTGACCATCGTGTGGCGCCGCTGCTCGGCCTCGGGCGTTTCCGAAGTCTCGCGCGCCTCGTCATCCGTGTCTGCCTCGGCGTTTATCGCCTCGATCTGGCGATTGCGGTCGAAATACCGTTCCAGAACATAGTTCATGGCCCCGTAGGCGATGACCACGGACATGAAGATCAGATAGCTGCTGGCCACGATCGGAATCGAATCCTCGGTTTCGAGAACCAGATCCACCGCCAACTTGAACCAACTGAACACCAGGTAGACGATCAGCACCGGAGCCCAGCCGAAGGATACGAAGCGCAGCAGCCACGACACCTGATCCGGCCTGCGCCCGCCCCGGATCGCGTTCGAGATCGCCCGCGCGTTGAACAGGATCATCAGGATGTTTCCGACCAGCCCGATCAGGGTCAGGCTGCCATATACCATGGCATAAACGTTGTAGTTGAGGCCAAAATCCGCCACCCAAGTCGAAAACAGAACCGCGGTGATGTCGTAAGTCGCCAGCGCTGAGGCCCAGATGTAAAGCCGCTTGGCGTCCCGGTCCGAAAACGGCGGCAGGCGATATTGACTGAGATACGGTGACAGCACCATGCGCCACAGGTCCGAAACCGTACGCGACAGGAAAAAGGCCGTGAAGATGGCGGTCACCGTGAACTGGATCGAGACGTCCTCAGACTGGCCGAAGAACAGATAGCCCACCAACAGCGCCATCAGCATGGCAAAGACGGTGGCCCCGATTCCCATCAGGAACCGGAACACGAGAAATGGCATCTTTTCTCGATACCCTTGCGGGTTTTCCTTGATCCGGGCGACGACCCACCGTCGGGCAAAACGCTTGCCGTACAGCTCGATCGACAGCCACCGACCCAGCAGCAGGAACAGGATGTTCCAGCCCAGAACCTCGACATAGGTCATGATCCGACCATCGGGGCTGGTCTGTTCCAGAATGTAACGAACCTCGAAGATCGAATAGGGCAACGCCTCGAGCCGCGACCGGACGGCCTCGCTAAATTTGGCAACGCGCTCCTGCGCCTTCATCAACTGCGAGCTTTCCGACATCGGATCATGCGGCGCGTCCTCAGCCAGAGCGGTGGACCCGGCACCCGAGGGCACCACCTTTCCGGCACTGTCAATCACGATGACGCTGGCCCCTGCCTCGGTTGCCGCGCGTATGGCGGCGGCAATATCCGAGTCGCTGCTCGTCCCGACCTGGTCGTCCGACCCCGTCGGATACCCCGGAATCAGCGAGGTCTGGGCCGGCGCCTGCATCGCACCTGCGACCATCATCGCCCAACACAGGCACATCACGCGGACAAGAATTGTCAGATTCATAAGGCTTGGCACCCAATTTCATATCGGCTGTCCGCCAGCCTACAAGCGCGCGCGGCCCTGTTCAAACCGTCCGGCCGAGATTTCCCGACAACGTGTAGTGGCGTGTTTTTTTCCAACATTCCTGACGGCCGGCATATTTTCAAATGCCTGATTTCCGAGTAACACATCCGAGACCGGCCATCCCGCGCCAGCAAACCCGTTTCGGGTCCACGTCGGCAAATGCCCTAGGGCTGTTGCCGAATCGCAATGCCTGACGCATTTGCGGCGCTGAAACAGCGCCTTTGGCAAGCGGACCCGGAAAAGATACGCTATCAGGTGCGAACGCGCGGAAAATGCACCGAGACCAATGAAACGGGCGAAGGCATGGGCCTAGGCACAAAAGACCAAATCACCGGCCGCGCGCCGCGCATCCTGTTCTACAGCCACGACACGTTCGGTCTGGGCCACCTCAGACGATCACGCGCGCTGGCGTCCGCGATCACGCAGGCCAACGCGCAGGCCTCGGCGCTGATCCTGACCGGATCCCCGGTCGCCGGTCGGTTCACCTTTCCACGACGCGTCGACCATGTGCGCCTGCCCGGCGTGACCAAACGCGCGGATGGCTCCTATGCGGCGCAGACCATCGGCATGGGGATCGACGAAGTGACCGAATTGCGGTCAGGCCTGATCCAGACCGCCGTGCGCCAGTTCGCCCCCGATGTTCTGATCGTCGACAAAGAGCCCACTGGGTTCCGTGGCGAACTGCTGCCGACGCTCGAGCAGTTGCACGAAACCGGCCATGCCAAGCTGGTTCTGGGCCTGCGCGACGTGCTCGATGAACCCGAAGTTCTGGCCGCCGAATGGGCCCGCAAGGATGCGGTTACCGCCACCGAAAAATTCTACCACGAAATCTGGGTCTATGGTCTGCGTTCGGTCTATGACCCGACCCGGGGCCTGCCGCTCAGCCCCGCGACCCAGGCCCGCATTCACTGGACCGGCTATCTGCGCCGCGACCTGGGCCCGGTCGGCACTCCGCCGGAACAGCCGTACATCCTGATCACGCCCGGTGGCGGCGGGGATGGCAAGGCCATGGTCAACCTTGTGCTGTCGGCTTACGAGCAGGACCCGGACCTGTCGCCGCGCGCCGTTCTGGTCTATGGCCCCTTCCTGTCGGGCGAATTGCGCGACGAGTTCGAAGCCCGTGTCGCGGCCCTGAACGGGCGGGTGACCGCGGTGGGGTTCGAATCGCAGATCGAGACCCTGTTCGCGGGTGCGGCGGGAGTTGTGTGCATGGGCGGCTACAACACCTTCTGTGAGGTGTTGTCGTTTGACAAACGTGCCGTGATCGTGCCGCGCACCACGCCGCGACTGGAACAATGGATCCGCGCCTCGCGCGCCGAAGACCTGGGCCTCGTCCGCATGCTGGACGAAACCCGCGATGGGTTGACGCCACAGGCGATGATTGCTGCCATCCGCAACCTGCCGAACCAGCCACTGCCGTCGCAGGCGATCCGCGCCGGCCTGCTGGATGGGCTCGACTATGTTACCGGCCGCGTCGATGCCCTGCTGTCGCAGGAACGGGAGCGCGCCACCGGATGAGCAGAACCGCGCCTAGGCTGGCGGTGTTGGTCAAGGGCTGGCCACGCCTGTCCGAGACGTTCATCGCCCAGGAACTGGTTGCCCTGCAAGAGGCGGGCCACGACTTCGACATCTGGTCGCTGCGCCACCCGACAGACACCAAGCGCCACCCGCTGCACGACCGGTTCGCCGGCACGGTCCATTACCTGCCGGAATACCTGTTCGAAGAACCCGAACGGGTCTGGGCGGGGCGCCGGGCCGCGCAAGCCTTGCCGGGATACGACCGCGCCTATCGGCAGTGGCGGCAGGATCTGCGGCGCGACCCCACGCACAACCGCATCCGCCGGTTCGGTCAGGCCTGCGTTCTGGCCGCCGAACTGCCCGCCGAAACCCGCGCACTGTATGCGCATTTCTTGCATACGCCGTCCTCGGTCGCGCGCTATGCCGCGATTATGCGGGGTCTGCCGTGGAGCTTTTCGGCCCATGCCAAGGACATCTGGACCTCGCCCGACTGGGAAAAGCGCGAAAAGCTGCAGGCCGGCACCCATGGCGCGGCCTTCGGCGCCACCTGTACTGCGGTCGGCGCGCGCCACCTGCGCGAGCTGGCCGACGATCCGGCCCGGGTCGAGCTGATCTATCACGGGCTGGACCTGTCCAGATTCCCGCACGCGCCAGACCGCCCATTGCGAAAGGTCGGCGCGCCGTTCCGCATGCTCTCGGTGGGCCGGCTGGTCGAAAAGAAAGGCTTTGACCGTCTGTTGAAGGCGCTGGCGCTTTTGCCCGCGCAGCTCGACTGGCACTGGACCCATATCGGCGGCGGTGCCTTGTCGGACGGCCTGCGAGACCTGGCCACAACCCTGGGTCTGTCGGGCCGCATCACCTGGCGGGGTGCCTGCGACCAGCCCGAGGTGATCGCGGCCATGCGCGCGGCCGACCTGTTCGTTCTGCCCAGCCGCATCGCGGCGGATGGCGACCGGGATGGTTTGCCCAATGTGTTGATGGAGGCCGCTTCTCAGAAGCTGCCGATCCTGTCCACGCCGGTTTCGGCCATCCCCGAATTCATCGAAAATGGGGTGCACGGGGTTCTGTCCGCCGACAAGCCTGACGCACTGGCGGGTGCGATCTCGGCCCTGGCGGCAGAACCCGCGAAAGCCGCGGCTATGGCCGACGCGGCCCATGACCGGTTGATTTCCGAATTCCGCATGGAACCCGGCATCGCACGGTTGTCGGCCCGGCTGCGGGCCTTGTGCGCGGATCAGGGGTGATGACGCGGGTGGCCTTCTACGCGCCGATGAAAGCGCCGGACAGTCCGATACCGTCGGGCGACCGGCAGATGGCTCGTAACCTGATGGCCGCAATCGGGGCCAATGGAACCCCGGTCGATCTGGTCTCGCGCCTGCGCATCTATGACAAGACGGGGGACGCATCGGTCCAGGCCGCGTTGCGTCGGGCCGCCCGGTCCGAGGCCGAACGGCTGATCGCCGACCTTCCCGGCGATACCGGGCTTTGGGTAACCTACCACAACTATTACAAGGCGCCCGATCTGCTGGGGCCGGTTGTGGCCAAGGCCCGCGGCCTTCCTTACGTGCAACTTGAAAGCACCCGAGCCCTGTCGCGCCTGACCGGGCCATGGGCCGGGTTCGCCCGCGCTGCCCATGACGCGTGCGATGCGGCCCGGGTGATCTTCTATCACACGGCGAATGACCTTATCACGCTGAAGCGGGAACGGTATGGCGATCAGGCGCTGATCGAGCTGCCGCCGTTCCTGCCGCGTACGGATCTGCCGCCCCGGTCGCGCTGCGACGGACCGATGCTGGCCGTGGGCATGATGCGGCCCGGCGACAAACTGGCGTCGTATACGATACTGGCCGAGACGCTGGCCCTGCTGCAAGGGGACTGGTCGCTGGACATCGCCGGCGACGGCCCGGCCCGGGCGCAGGTTCAGGCCCTGATGGCCCCTTTCGGCGCGCGGGTGCGCTTTCTTGGGCAATTGGACGCCCCCGCGATGCAGGATGCCTATACGCGCGCCGCGCTCTTGGTCTGGCCGGGCGTGAACGAGGCTTATGGCATGACCTATCTCGAGGCGCAGGCCGCCGGAGTGCCGGTGGTGGCGCAGGATCGCCCCGGTGTGCGGGACGTGCTGGCGCCCTCGTGCTATCCCAAGCCGGAGGAAGGGCCGCAGGCGCTGGCCGCCCGTATCGACAACTTTCTGGCCGATACCGACCTGCGACGAACCGAAGGCGGGAAGGCTCGCGTTCATATCGCCGAACGCCACCTGATGCCTGCGGCCTCGGACCAGTTCTGGGCTGGCGTCGCACCCCTGCTGGAGGACCGCACATGACACGTCTGGCCCTGCTGCGACACGGTCATACTACCTGGAACCGCGCCGGACGCATTCAGGGCCGCAGCGACATTCCTCTGGACGACGAAGCCCGCGCCCAGTTGTCCGGCCTGCGCCTGCCGCCCCCTTGGAACGAGGCGGAGTTGTGGTCCAGCCCGCTGAGCCGCGCGACCGAAACGGCACAATTGGTCACCGGGCGCGCGCCGCGCACCGATCCGGCCCTGACCGAGATGGACTGGGGCGACTGGGAAGGAAAGCGCGGTCTGGACCTGATCGCCGACCCCGACAGCGGCTACCGCCATATTGAGGATTGGGCCTGGGATTACCGCCCCCCCGGCGGCGAAAGCCCGGCTGAGCTCTGGGCCCGGCTCGAGCCCTGGCTGGCCGGTCTGCAAACCGATGCGGTCGCCGTTTGCCATATCGGGATCATGCGCGTCATTCTGGCCCGGGCCTGGGGGTGGGGGTTTGCCGGCCCTGCGCCATTCCGTATCAAACGCAACCGCCTGTATGTTGTCGATCTGGACCGGATGCAGCCCGAACCCGAACCGGTCCGCCTAATCCCGTGCGAGGACATGTCATGAAGGTCATGATCGCCGTCACCCATCTGTTGGGAACCGGACATCTCAGCCGGGCCCTGACGCTGGGGCGGGCTTTTGCCCAGGCCGAGCACGCGGTCACGGTCGTCTCGGGCGGGATGCCGGCGCCGCAACTGGATCGTGCCGGCCTGAGCCTCGTTCAACTGCCGCCGCTGCGCTCGGACGGCACCGATTTCACGCGGTTGCTGACCGAAAGCGGCCAGCCCGCCGACCCCGACTATCTGGCGAAACGGACCGCAATGCTGGCGCACGCGGTGCAAACCGGTCAGCCCGATATTCTGATTACCGAGTTGTTCCCCTTCGGCCGCCGCAGCCTGAGCGCCGAATTTCTTGCCCTGCTGTCGGCGGCAAAGGACCTACCGGCGCGACCGGTTGTGCTGAGTTCGATCCGCGACATCCTGGCACCCCCTTCCAAGCCCGCGAAGGCCGAACGGGCCGACGAGATCGTGGCCGAATTCTTCGACGGCGTGCTGGTGCATTCCGACCCACAAGTCACACCCCTTAGCGTCAGCTGGCCGGTGTCTGAGCGGTTGGAAAGCCGCCTGCACTACACCGGTTTCGTCGCACCGCCGGCGCCGCTGCCCCATTGCGACGGCATCGGGACAGGCGAGGTTCTGGTGAGCGCTGGCGGCGGTTCGGTGGGGCAGCCGATCTTTCGCGCGGCCATCGAGGCCGCCCGAAAGATGCCAGACAGCCGCTGGCGGCTGCTGGTCGGCGGCGGCGACGCCCAAACCCGCATGGATGAACTGCGCACACTGGCCCAAGGCTGGCCGATCACGATCGAGCCGGTCCGCCCGGATTTTCGCAACATGCTGCCTCTGGCGGGGGCGTCCGTCAGCATGTGCGGGTACAACACCGCAATGGACCTGTTGCAAGCGGGTACACCGGGCGTCCTGATCCCGTTTGATGACGGCAAGGAGGTGGAGCAGACCCTGCGAGCCCGTAGCCTCGCCCATTTGCCGGCGATGCGCGTTTTGTCCTCGGCGGAGCTGACCGGAGACGCTTTGGCCCGTTCGGTCGCAGCAGTCATGGAACAGGGCCCCCGCATTCCGGCCACGCAAGGCTTTGACGGTGCGCATCGGACGGTCGAAATCGCCCTGCAGCTGCGGGAGGCGCGCGGATGACCTGGGACTGGACCCCGTTGGCGGACGAACTGCGTATCTGGTCCCAGGCCGGGCATACATTGCCGCTGTGGTGGCGCGATGATGATGCCGTGGCGGCGACGCCGCAACTCGAACGCCTGACGGACCTGTCGCGGCGGCTGGGCCTGCCGGTTCATCTGGCCGTCATTCCGCAGGCGGCCCAGCCGGATCTTGCCACCCTGATCGCCCGGACGCCCGAGCTGATTCCGGTGGTTCATGGCTGGGCCCACCACAACCACGCACCCGCCGGTGAGAAGAAGGCCGAATTCCGCCTGCATCGGCCACTTGAGGCCATCAAGGACGATGCCCGCCGCGGCCTTGCGCAATTGCGCGACCAGTTCCGAGACCGGCTGCGCCCGATGTTCGTGCCGCCCTGGAACCGGATCGCGCCCGAAGTCGCAGCGACGCTGCCCGAACTGGGCTATCGGTTCCTGTCGACGGCAACCCCGCGCACTCAAAGGCTGGCGGCGCCGGGGCTTGAGCAGGTGAATACCCATCTGGACCCGATTGATTGGCGTGGCACGCGCGGGCTGGCCGACCCCGATGGGCTGATCGCCCGAACCACGGCGTTGCTGCGCGACCGCCGGCTGGGCCGCGCGGACCCCCAGGAGCCTTTTGGCGTGTTGACCCACCATCTGGTCCATGATCAACAGATCTGGGATTTCACCGAAGCACTGCTGACGCACCTGCTGCAGGGTCCGGTCCGCATCTGGACAGTACCCGCGCACTGAACGACCAAGGGAGACCCCGATGAGCCGACTGGATTCCATGCTGCGCCGTCTGACCGCCCAGCGCGACGGACTGAACTGGGCTGCGGCGCAGATCGCGGGCCTGGACGGCGACGTGCTGGACATGGGTCTGGGAAACGGCCGCACCTATGATCATCTGCGCGAAATCCTGCCCCAAAGGCGCATCTGGGTGATGGACCGGGTGCTGCAATGCCACCCCGATAGCACACCCCCCGCCGAGGATTTCCTGCAGGGCGAGGCCGAGCCGATGCTGGCCAGACTGGCCGATCGCGGCCCGTGCGTGGCGCTGGCGCATTACGATTTTGGACGCGGCATCAAGCACGAAGACGTGGCCGAAGCCGCCCGGCTCAGCCCGTTGATCGCCCGGGTCATGGTACCCGGCGGCTTTCTGATCTCGGGTCAGCCGCTGGTGGGGTTCGAACAGATACGCGGCCCCGACAGCATCGCGCCCGACCGCTATCTTTTCTATCGCGCCTGATCAAGCCACGCGGCGCCCGCGTGACCACACCGCGCGTAGGGCCGGCACCGCGTCCCGCATCCGGAACCGGATCAGATCGCCGCGCATTCCGGCTTCAATCGCGCCCCGATCCATCAGTCCGGCGGCCCGCGCCGGGGCCAAGGTCACGGTCTTCAATCCGCGCGCCATGTCCCCCCACATTCGGCCCAGTTGTACGGCAGACAACAGCAAGGCCGAAGGCACATAGTCGGACGACAGGATGTCCAGGTATCCGTGTCGGGCCAGGTCGCGCGCCGCCACGTTGCCGGAATGCGATCCGCCTCGGATCACGTTGGGCGCCCCCATCATCACTTGTATGCCGAGGTCATGGCAGGCCCGGGCGGCCTCGACGGTGGTGGGAAACTCGGCCAGGCGAATGCCGTGACCCGCCGACACCCGCACCTGCTCGGGCGTGGTGTCGTCATGGCTGGCCAGAACCGCCCCAAACCGACGCGCGGCCCGCACGGCTTCGTGTTCGTGCCGGTCTCCGTTGCGGTCCCGCAAGGCCTTCAATTGGGCAACATGTTGCAGAAACATGTCGTCGTTCATCGCGTATTTGCCCTTCAGATAGGCCTCTAACTTGGACAGGTCGCGGAACTGGCGCTGCCCCGGCGTGTGATCCATCAGCGAAACGATGCCGACCCGGTCCTCGGGGCCGAAGTCGGCCAACTCCTTGATCAGGGTTTCCGAGCAGAGCTCGGCCCGCAAATGCAGGAAGTGGCTGATCTTCAGCGCGTCCTGCGCCCGCAAGTCCCACAGTTCGCGCGAGAGCCCGCGCGCGTAGGGCAGATACCGCCGCGCACCCGACGGGATCGACCCGACCCGCATCGCATCGAACACCGTGGTGATGCCGGTACCGGCCAGTTCCGCGTCATGCGCGATGATCGCGGCGGCGTGGGGCCAGTCAACACCCGGCCGCGGCTGGATGTGACGCTCGAGATTGTCGGTGTGCAGTTCGACCAGACCGGGGCCGACAAAATCTCCCTCGCAATCGATCGCGCCCCTGGGAACCCGAGGGCCGGGATCGACCGCGGCGATGGTTCCGCCGGCGACCCGGACACAGCCGCGTACGATCTCGTCGGGCAGAACCAGTGCGGCATTGGCAAGGATCAGTTCATCTGTCATCGGAATTTCACACGGTTTGTTCTAACAAGAGGCCACGCAACAGGAGGCCAAGGTGACATACAGGCGCTACGCGATCTATTTCGTTCCCCCCCGCAGCGCGGATTGGGCCGCATTCGCAACGGCTTGGCTGGGCTGGGACGCCGAGACCGGGACCGAGGTTGGGCATCCTGCGGTCGATGGCCTCGATATTGCCAGCATCACCGAGGTTCCGCGCAAATACGGCCTGCACGCGACGTTGAAGCCGCCCTTTCGCCTGCGCGCCGGGCAGACACTGCCTGCACTCGAGGCGGCCTGTGCGCGCCTCGCGGCGGTACAGCGCGCGCTGACACTGGACGGGTTGGAAATCGCCCGGCTGGGCCGGTTCCTGGCCCTGCGCCCCTTGGGTGATACCGACGCGCTGAACGCGCTGGCCGCGGCCTGCGTCCGCGAGCTGGACGGGTTTCGGGCACCCTTGACCGATGCGGATCTGGCCCGCCGGCGCGCGGCCCGCCTGACGCCCGCGCAAGAGGCCAACCTGGCGGCCTGGGGTTATCCTTACGTGCTGGACGCCTTTCGATTTCACATCACCCTGTCGGGCAAGCTGGACAAAGACACCCTCGGCCGAACCCAGGCGGTTCTGGAGTATCACCTTGCCCCCTTGTTGCCTGCCCCGTTCCACATTGCGGATCTGGCGCTGGTCGGCGAGGCCGAGGACGGGCGGTTTCACGTGATCCATCGCTATGCCCTTTCGCCCTGAAGCTGCCGCAGGATCTGATCGACGGTCCGCGCGAGCGGGCCAGAATTGTCCACGGTGATCACCCGCCGCAAACCGTCCGGCAGCGGGGTCGTGGCCCGCCCCAACCGATTGGCCTGCGCGGACGTACTTTCCCGCCCGCGATCTCTGAGCCGTTGCGCCAGAACCTCGGGGGTGGCCGTCAACGAGACGACCACCAGATCCTGGAACACGTCCTGCGCCTGCGGCAGGACCGAACGGGACAGGTTGACCAGAACGCCACGGGCCGCGCGCCGCTGGTCCAGGATCGAGGCCGGGATTCCGTAGAGCAACCCATGCGCGGGCCAGTGCAGCGCAAAGGCACCATTGGACGCCAGCAGATGGAACTGCGCCTCGGTCACGCGTTCGAAATCCTCGCCTTGTTCGCCCATGGGTCGGGTGATCACCCGCCGAACGCGGCAATATCCCGGTTCCCGGTCCAGAAGCGCCTGGATCACGCTGTCCTTGCCCACGCCAGACGGCCCCACCACGGCAATGACCGGCGCCAGACTCATATCATCCGCTCCGGCGCGAAGCCCGAAACATCCACCGCCCTGTCACAGACCCGATCGCGCGCCTCGGCGTCGTGGAATATGCCGACGATGGCGGCGCCACGCGCCTTGGCCTCGCCGATCAGCGACAACACGGTTTCGCGGTTCTCGGCATCCAGGCTGGCGGTCGGCTCGTCCAGCAACAGCGCCGGATAGTCATGCACGAAACCACGGGCGATGTTCACGCGCTGTTGCTCGCCGCCCGAAAAGGTCGTCGGGCTCAGGCCCCAAAGGCGTTCCGGGATGTTGAGCCGGCGCAGCAGTGCGCTGGCCCTCCCGCGTGCGGCCTGCCGATCCACGCCCAGCGCCAGCAACGGCTCGGCCACGACGTCCAGCGTCGGCACCCGCGGCACCACGCGCAGAAACTGACTGACATAGCCCAGAGTTTCGCGGCGCAGCTGCAGGATCTCGCGCGGTTGGGCCCGTGCGACGTCCAGGCCACCCACCCGCACCTGACCCGAGGCCGCCATGTAATTGCCGTAGATCACCCGCATCAGCGTGGACTTCCCGGCCCCGCTGGCCCCGGTCAGGGCCACGCATTCTCCGGCCTCGACCCGCAGCGACGCGCCAGCCATCACCGGGATCACGGCGTCGCCCTGATTGTGGAGGACGAAACTCTTGCTCACATCTGTCAGTTCGATCATCGCGGTTCACCCTTTCGCACGGTGTCAGAACTGCAGAACGCTGGACACAAGCAGTTGCGTATAGGCATGCTGCGGGTCGTCCAGCACCTGATCGGTCAGCCCCGCCTCGACCACCTCGCCATCCTTCATCACCATCAACCGGTCCGCCAGCAGCCGGACCACGGCGAGATCATGGGTGACGATGATGGCACTCAGCCCCATCTCGCGCACCAGACCGCGCAGCAGGTCCAGCAGCCGCGCCTGCACCGAGACATCCAGCCCGCCGGTCGGTTCATCCATGAAGACCAGCCGCGGACCGGTCACCAGGTTGCGCGCGATCTGCAACCGTTGCTGCATGCCGCCCGAAAACGCGCTGGGTCGGTCGTCCACACGAGATTCTGCAATCTCGACCCGGCCCAGCCAATCCAGCGCCTGCCCGCGGATCTGACCATAATGCCGGCTCCCCACGGCCATCAGCCGCTCGCCGATATTGCCACCGGCGCTGACCGACATGCGCAGCCCGTCGCGGGCATGCTGATGCACAAAGGCCCAGTCGGTGCGCCCCAGCATCCGGCGGGCCGGTTCCGACATCGTGACCGTGTCCACCGGCCCATCGGTGCGGGTGTCGAAGATTACCTGCCCGGCATCCGGTTTCAGATGCCCGGCCAGACAGTTCAGCAGGGTCGACTTGCCCGACCCGCTTTCGCCGACGATCCCCATCACCTCGCCGGGGTAGAGGTCGAAACTGACATCCCGGCACCCGATCCGCGCGCCATAGCGTTTCTCGATGCCTTTGACCTGCAACAGCGGGGTCATGCCGCGCCCTCCTGCGTCAAACGCCCTTGGTGTCCGGCGTCGCGGCGGGACCGGCAGTAATCGGTGTCCGAGCACACGAACATCCGGTTGCCTGCATCGTCCGTGATCACCTCGTCCAGATAGCTGTCTTCGGCCCCACACAGATCGCAGGCATGATCGGCCTTGGCGGCCTCGAACGGGTAGTCCTCGAAATCGAGGCTGACCACCCGCGTATGCGGCGGCACCGCATAGATCCGCTGCTCGCGCCCGGCACCGAACAGCTGGATCGCGTCCATTTCCAGTTTCGGATTGTCGAATTTCGGGATCGGAGACGGGTCCATCACATAGCGCTCAGCCACCCGGACCGGATAGGCATAGGCCGTGGAAATCGCGCCGTGCTGGCTGATGTCTTCGTAGAGTTTCACATGCATCAACCCGTATTCCTGCAGGCTGTGCATCTTGCGTGTCTCGGTTTCGCGCGGTTCCAGAAACCGCAGTGGTTCGGGGATCGGGACCTGATAGACCAGGATCTGATCGGCGCGCAGCCGGGCCTCGGGGATACGGTGGCGGGTCTGGATGATGGTCGCCTTCCCGGTCTCTTCGGTCGTGACCACGCCCGCCGTCCTTTCAAAGAACTTTCGGATCGACACGGCATTGGTCGTGTCATCGGCACCCTGATCGATGGCCTTGAACGTATCGTCGGGGGTCAGCGTCGCGGCCGAGACCTGAACCCCGCCCGTGCCCCAGCCATAGGGCATGGGCATCTCGCGGCTTGCAAAAGGCACCTGATAGCCGGGCACCGCCAAAGCCTTGAGAATGGCCCGACGGATCATCCGCTTGGTTTGTTCGTCCAAATATGCGAAGTTATACTCATTCATTTGATGTATCACTTTCGGTTTTCGGTGTTGTTGTGGACGGTTATCTGGTTGCCTCGGCCTTCGCGGTCGTCATGGTGTACTTTCTCTGGCGCAGGATACACTCCCGGCGACGGCGCCGGGCCATGCGACGCGACCAACATGGCGAATGGGCCGCGATCGGCTCGGAAACCGCCACACGGCCGTTTGCTGCCGACAAGACAACCCATCAAGCGGACAGGATGCAGGCAGGTCACGGAAGTCATTCTGCCGCCTCCGGTGATGCCACTCGTTCTTGGGCCTCGCGGCGCAATTTGCGCACCAGTTCCAGTTCGGACTGGAAATCGACGTAATGCGGCAGCTTGATATGCTCCAGAAAGCCGGTCGCCTGAATGTTATCGGCATGGCTTAGGACGAATTCCTGATCCTGCGCCGGGGCACCCAGATCGTCTTCGCCCAATTCCTCCCAGCGCAAGGCGCGGTCCACCAGCGCCATGGCGATGGCTTTGCGCTCGGACTGGCCGAAGACCAGCCCATAGCCGCGCGTAAACTGCGGCGGCTCGGTTTTTGATCCCTTGAACTGGTTCACCGTTTCGCATTCGGTCAGGGCGATCTCGCCGATCTCGATCGCGAAACCCAGTTCGGGGATTTCCATCTCGACCGCGACGGTGCCGATGCGCAACTCGCCCACGAAAGCGTGGTTGCGGGCATAGCCGCGCTGGGTCGAATAGGCCATCCCCAACACGAACCCCTCGTCCCCACGCGTCAGCGATTGCAGGCGCAGGGGGCGGTCGGCCGGGAACTCCATCGGTTCGCGCGTCAGGTCGCCCGGCGGTTCATCGCTGGCGAGTTCATCTTGAATTAGGCCTTCGTCCTTGAGGAATTCGGTGATGCGCGGGGTCGGCTCATGGCGCGGCGCGGCGGTGGGGGCTGCAGGCACCGCGCCATCGGCGGCCAGTTTGAAATCCAGCAGACGGTGCGTGTAGTCGAAGGTCGGGCCCAGAACCTGCCCGCCCGGTGCGTCCTTGAACGTGGCCGAGATCCGGCGATCGCAGGCCATGCCGCCGGTATCGACCGGGGTCGAATAACCGAACCGCGGCAGGGTGGTACGGTAGGCGCGGATCAGGAAGATCGCCTCGATCAGATCACCGCGCGCCTGCTTGATCGCAAGTGCGGCCAGATCGGGGTCGTACAGAGAGCCCTCGGCCATCACGCGGTTCACCGCAAGGCTTAGTTGTTCGCGGATCTGCGCCAAGGACAATTCAGCCACGCTGGGATCGCCCCGGCGTTCCTCGGCCAGCCAGGCATGGGCGTTTTCGATCGCCTTTTCGCCCCCTTTGACGGCTACGTACATGGCCTAACCCTCGGGCTGGATGCGGGTGCTGCGCGGCAAGGCCGCGACCGTATCCCCGCAGGTGAAGAAGAAATCGCACCCCAACGGATACAGGTCCGAATTGGCCTGCAGCGCCGCAACGTCGGGCACGGAAAGGCGTGCGGCGTCGCGGATGCCCGGACCTCGCAGGACTGCACCGGAAAGGTCCAGCGCGTCGCACTCCACGATCAGGGTGGCGGATCGGTCCGGATATTCCGGTGTGCCGATCCGGTATTGGTCCAACGGCACCAGGTCCGGCCAGCAGCCTACGGCGAAATCCGCCTGCTCGGCGGGCACGAGGGGCGCACCGGTATGGAAGGTCAGCCATTGGCGAATGGCCGAACTATCGGCCCCGCCCGCCAGATAAACGCCTGTATCCGGGTCGCATAGCGTCAGCAGAAGCGTTCCCGCGGCGACCGACAGGCCGTCGGGCGGGGTCGCGCCGACCAGCTGCCGCAACTCGCCCGGCCGGGCCATCACGGTCATGACCGCACGAAAGGCGTGGGCCGCCTGAACCGGCGCGTCGGTGAAACCGCCTGAAAAACGGGTCTGTGGGGTCATTGATCCTCTCCCCGAACCATCGTGAAAAACTCGACCTTGGTGGCCGCGGCCTTCGCGGCCCGGGCCGATCTGGCCGCCTGGACCTGGCGGGTCAGCGGCTCCAGAATTTTCGCACGCACCTCGTCCGCGTCCCCGGTCTGCATCAGCGCGTCGATCAGAGCGGCGGTTTCGGCATGGGTCTTGTCGCGCCCCTGCACATATCCGTGGCCCTCGGTTCCATCGGCCAAGACCAGAGCGCAGCGCGTGACCGTCATCTCGCCCAGGTTGAACGGCGCGCCCGTGCCGCCTGCCCGCCCCCGCACCATGACGCCGCCAATCTCGGGCGTGCGCAGCCACTGGAACTCGGGACGCGCGCCATAGCCGGACCACAAGGCCGCCAGCGACTCGGCCGGCGCACGTGCCAGAAGGCCCAGCCAGGCCCGTCGATCACCTGTCGCAATTTTTGTCTGTTCCGCCATCAAAGCCTCTTGGCCAAGTTGTCTACAACTACTATACAACTAGACAAATCATAACGAGGCAATGGGTGACTCGCAACGAATATGCTGTGAAGTTTTGATGACATGAGCCAAACACCGATCTGGAAGACCATTGCGCTGGCGCTGACCGCCGACATCGCCGAGGGCCGCTTTGCCACCGGCGACCGCCTGCCGACCGAGGCGCAGCTGGCCGCAACCCACGGCGTGAACCGCCACACGGTGCGCCGGGCCCTGGCCGAACTGGCCAAGCAAGGCCTGGTGCATCCACGCCGCGGGGCCGGCGTGTTCGTTTCGGCAGCAGCGACCGATTACCCGATCGGCAAACGGGTCCGGTACCACCAGAACATCTCGGCCAGCGGCAAGATTCCGGGCAAGCGGGTACTGTCGCTGATCACCCGCGCCGCCGACAAGACCGAGGCCGAGGCGCTGAAGCTGACCCCCGGCGACCCGGTGCATGTCTATGACGGGTTGTCGCTGGCCGATGGACAACCGATCGCGGTGTTCCAAAGCGTCTTTCCTGCCGCCCGCCTGCCGGACCTGCCCGAGGCGCTGGCCGAGAACGGCTCGGTCACGCGGGCGCTGCGGTACTGCGGCGTGGCGGATTATACCCGGATCTCGACCCGCCTGACTGCCCGCGCGGCCGACGCGGTTCAGGCCCGGCACCTGCAACTGATCGAGGGCGCGCCGGTTCTGCATTCGGTCGGCATCAATGCCGATCCGCAGGGGCATCCGGTTGAATACGGCAAGACCGTCTTTGCCGGTGAGCGGGTCACCCTGACGCTGGATGACGACCACGGGTGATGCCGGTCAATCTTCGTATTTTTCCAGGAACGCCTCGGCGGGCAACGCGCGGAAATCGGGCAGCGCCGCGCGCAGGCGGGCATTGTCCCAGTCCCACCAGGCCAGAGCCATCATCCGCTCGGCCACCCGCTCCGGGAACCGGCGTCGGATGGGTTGGGCAGTGACACCGCCGACGATGGTATAAGGCGGCACGTCCTTGGTCACGGTCGCCCCGGAGGCGACGACTGCCCCGTGCCCGATCGTCACCTCGGGCTTGATGATGGCCGCGTGGCCGATCCAGGTGTCGTGCCCGATATGCGCCAGCCGCCCCGCGCGCAGGGCGAACCAGTCCGCATCATCCTCGGCATCGTCCCAATAGTCGGCCGAGCGATAGTGGAAGTGATGCAGAGACGCTTTCTCGATCGGATGGTCGGTGGCCCCGATCCGGGTGAAACTGGCGATATTGGCGAATTTTCCAATCCTGGCATTGGCGATGTCGCAGGTCCGGTCGCAATAGGAGTAGTCCCCGATAACCGAATTCGTCACCCGCGTTCCCGCACCGATTTCGACAAAGGCGCCAAAGCTGCTGCCGGTTATCTGGCAATCCGGGTGGATGACGGGCTGGTCCGGTCGCAAGCGCGCCATGGTCTGCAAGTCCTCGTATGCGATTCAGGGCAACATCAGGGGCTTGGCCTGCGGGTCGCACGGTTTTCGCGCCTTGGGTGGCCCGCCCTGGATCAGCCGCCTGCGCAGCCAGCCCGAGAACCAGTCCATCAGCATGACCATCAGGATGACCAGCACGATGTAATAGGCCACCTCCTCCCAGTCTTTCTGGGTGATGATCGCCTGTGTCAGCAACAGACCGATTCCACCGCCGGTGATCGCCCCGATCACGGTCGCGCTGCGGGTGTTGGATTCCAGGAAGTACAGGACCTGGCTGAGCAGTACCGGCGTGATCTGCGGGATTACCCCGAAACGATATTTCTGCGGCGCATTGGCCCCGGTGAACTCTACGCCTTCGATCTGCTTTTGGTCGACGTTTTCCAGCGCCTCGGAAAAGATCTTGCCGAAGGTGCCGGTATCGGTGACCAGGATGGCCAGCGCCCCGGTCAGCGGCCCGGGCCCGAAGGCGCGCGCCAGCACCACCGTCCAGATCAGGCCATCCACCCCGCGCAGAAAATCGAAGACGCGCCGCACGATGAACCGGACAGACCGCAACGGGTTGAAGTTCCGCGTCGCCATGAAGGCCAGCGGCAGGGCGATCAGCGCTGCGCCAAATGTTCCCAGAAAGGCCATCAGGATGGTTTCGAAAATCGCCCAGGCCACGTCCTGATGGCGCCACATCTTGTTGGTCCAGAAATCGTTGAATATGGCCCCTGCCTGACCGCTGGCGGCCAGCCCGACCAACTGGGCAAAGGACTTGCCATGATAGGGGCTGTCCAGCGTGAACCAGAACAGCTCCCAGCCAGTGAAGTATCGGAACACCTCGGCCCGGTTGCGCGTCACGGTCAGGCGCCCGGCTTCGGTGGTGATCGCCAGCCGGTTTCGCGACAGGCTGATCCACTCGGGCACCGCGTCCGAAGGCAGCTGGGCCTGCACTCCCGCCGATCGGCTGGGCGTGGCGCGCACCGTTCCATAGCCGGGGATGTCATATTCGACGGTATCCGGCCCGAAACGAACGACATGGCCGCCCTCAAGTTCGATCACCGTGGTTTCGCCGAGGGTCACCCAGTCGGGCGCCTGACCCTCGGGATAGGCGCCCTTGCGCTCGCCCTCGATTGCGACCGAGACGTCGCCAGTGCGGTTGTCGCGGGTCACATGGGTCTTGTAGCTGAAGCTGTCCGAAATCAGAGTCCGGCCGTTTTCCCAGTTCGCCCGTCCGGCAAGACCGGGCATGTCGAAGGCAAAGAACACATAGATCAGGTAGACCAGAACCAGACCGGGCAGCGCGAGACTGGTCAGGCGTTTGCGCGCGAACAGGCGGTCGGCCCGGGCCTTCAGCGCCTCGCGGGGCAGATCGGTGGCAAAAGTCGTCATGCGGCGGTTCCTTTCTGCGTGCCCTCGGTCAGGCGGGTTCGCACCGATCCCGAAACCTGGTCGACGATCACGATCGTAACGAACAGCAGCAGAAAGATTGCCGCTGCGTCGTCATACCGCCCCTGCCCCCACGACATCGCATTGCGCAGCTCGTAGCCAAGGCCACCCGCGCCTACGAAACCCAGGATGGCCGAGGCGCGGATGTTGATCTCGAACCGCAGCAGGGCATAGCTGACATAGTTCGGGCCGACTTGTGGGATCACGCCCAGAACCATCCGCTGCGTCCAGGTGGCACCGACCGACTGCAGCCCCTCGACCGGCTTCAACGACGCGTTTTCGTTGACCTCAGAAAACAACTTGCCGAGCGCACCGGCGGTATGGATGGCGATGGCGATCATGGCCGGAACCGGACCGCCACCCAGCACGAAGATCAGAACCAGCGCGATCACGATCTCGGGGACGGCCCTGCAGATATCGGCGAGGCGGCGAAACAGCGGGATCAGCCGAGGCCAGGGCGCCAGCCCCCGTGTCGAGACCAGCGCCAGAAATGCTCCTGCCAGCGTGCCGACCAGTGTGGCCGCTGCCGCGATGTTCAACGTTTCGACCAGGGCCGGAAAATACGCGACAAGGTTCGCGGGCATGTCCGCAATCTTGTCCCACGCCTCGGACAGCACCTCGGCCGGATAGTCCAGAACGCGGTGCAGGCCGTCGGTGAAACTGCCGGCATTGCGCCTGTCGGCGGTGCGGAACCCCGCAGCCATCAAGGCCACGAACAGGATCAGAAGAATTCCGCCATAGACCCGCTTTCGGCGGGTCATCGCGACATAGTCGTCGCGGACATCGTCTACGCTTCGGGCGCTGGCGGTCAGATCTGTCATGGAATTCTCCCGGATGGACGGCGAGGCCCGGCCTCAGGCCGGACCCCGGGGCGGCAAGGCTTGGCGTCAGTTCGACTTCAGCTTGCGGGCCTCGATGATGCTTTCATAGGCCGCATGGGTGATCGGTTCGAACCCTTTGGCTTCTCCCGCCGCCACGCCATAGAAACAGTCACGGTCCTTTTCGGCCAATCCGGCCATCAGCGCCGTCATCTTCGCCTTGATCTCGGCCGGCAGCGCCTTTCGCAGCACGATCGGGCCTTCAGGGATGGGTTTCGAGCGCCAGATCTCGACCAGATCGTTCATGTCCACCAGACCGGCATCGACCGCCTTGCGCAGCGCACCCGAGTTGTAGCCGTCTTCCCATTCGCCCAGACCGTCGGCCCAGGTCACGCCGGCATCCACGTCGCCATTGCTGACGGCCACGATGGTCTGTTCGTGCCCACCGGTGAACTTAACTTGGCCGAAATAGTCACCCGACTCCATCGTGGCGCCGATGGCCCGAGGGATCTCGATCGACGGGATCAGGTAGCCCGAGGTCGAGTTGGGATCGCCGAAGCCGAAGACCTTGTCCTTCATGTCGGCCAGCGACGCGATGCCGCTGTCCTTGCGGGCGAAACCGATGGAATGATACCCGAACCCGCCGTCGGTGTTGACCTTGACCAAAACCGGCTCGACCGCCTCGGGGTCGCTCAGATAGGTCTTGGCATAGGCCGAGGCCCCCAGCCAGGCCATGTCGATCGTGCCGCCCAGCAGTCCCTGGATCACGCCGTTGTAGTCCGCCGGGGCGAAAAGCTTGGTTTCGACGCCCAGCGCGTCCTCGGTGTACTCACGCAGACATTCGTTGTTGTTCAGCCGGTCCTGTGCGTTTTCTCCGCCCAGGATGCCGATACGGAATTCCCTGATCCCCTCGGCCATGGCAGGCGCGCTCAGGGCAGTGGTCGCGACCAGGGCGGCAACAAGTTTCTTCATCTGTCTCTCTCCGGGTTGATTGGCCCACCCCGTTCATCGGGCCGGGCGATGAATGAGGTTGTTGGGGCTCAGATCGTGGCCTCGGCTTCCATCAGAGCCTTCCGGGAGGCATCCAGCGTTTCGATCTCGGTCGAGGTCGCGGCCTCGGAGAAGCTGGCATCAGCTCCGTAGATCTCGCGGGCGACGCCGGTGGTCAGCTGCTCGGGCAGGCCGTCGAACACAATGCGCCCGTCGCGCATGCCGACCACGCGGTCGCAGTAGCGGCGCGCGGTGTCCAGCGTGTGCAGATTGGCGATCACGGTGCGGCCATCCTCTTCGTGGATGCGGCGCAGGGCCTGCATCACGACCTGCGCATTCATCGGGTCCAGCGAGGCGATGGGCTCATCGGCCAGGATGATCTTGGGGTCCTGCATCAGCGCCCGCGCGATGGCGACGCGTTGCTGCTGCCCGCCCGACAGCGCCTCGGCTCTTTTGGGGGCATGTTCGGCGATGCCCAGACGGTCCAGAATGTCGATGGCGCGGTGGATGTCCGCGGTCGGGAACAGGTTGAACAGGGTCGCCAGCGTCGAGTGCTGGTTCAGCGTTCCATGCAACACGTTCGAAACCACGTCCATGCGGGGCACAAGGTTGAATTGCTGGAAGATCATCGCGCAATCCGCCTGCCAGGCGCGTTTGTCGCGCCCCTTCAGGGTGGTCACGTCGCGCCCGTGAAACAGGATCTGTCCGGCGCTGACATCGGTCAGGCGGTTGATCATACGCAGCAGGGTGGACTTGCCGGCACCCGACCGCCCGATGATCCCGATCATGCATGGCTTGTCGACGTCCAGCGTCGCGGTGTCGACGGCGGTAATGTCGCCGAAGCGCTTGGTCAGGTTTTCGATGCGCAGCACGGGCCACCCCCAGTTGTTGATGGCGGTCAGCTACTGACCCTGTTCAACGTCTGTGTGTCGGTCTGGTAAAACTTTTGCAAAGGCGCGACATTGACGCGGTACGGTGGGGCTGGGCAATGCCGCTCGTCCCGTCTATACGCGGGCCCAACACCTGAAACGTCAGATCTGTCACATGAGGCCGCCATGAGCTTTGACCGCAAGATCAAGATCGCACCGTCGATCCTATCCGCCGATTTCGCCAATTTCGGACAGGAGATCCAAGCCATCGAGGCCCAAGGCGCTGACTGGGTCCATGTTGACGTGATGGACGGGCATTTCGTGCCAAATCTCACCTTCGGCCCGCCGGCGGTCAAAGCGTTCCGGCCGCATGTCAAGACGGTGATGGACGTGCATCTGATGATCACGCCGGTCGACCCCTACATCCAGGCCTATGCCGATGCCGGCGCGGATTTTCTGACAGCCCATGTCGAAGCCGGCCCACATACGCACCGCACACTGCAAGCGATCCGAGCGGCCGGGATGAAGGCAGGCGTGGCGCTTAACCCGGGCACTCCGGCCGAAGCGGTCGAGCATCTGCTGGATCTGGCCGATCTGGTCTGCGTGATGACGGTGAACCCCGGCTTTGGCGGGCAGAAATTCATCGACATGACCGCAAAGGTGCGCCGCCTGCGCGAGATGATCGGCGACCGCCCGGTGCATATCGAAATCGACGGGGGCGTCGACCCATCGACCGCCCCGCTGGTCGCGGCGGCCGGTGCCGACGTTCTTGTTGCCGGTTCAGCGGTCTTCAAGGGCGGGTCGGTTGCGAACCCGGACGTTTATGGCCAGAACATCCGTGCCATTCGCGCCGCAGCCGAAGGCCACGCGGTCTGACGGCCGCTCCTGCCCGTCGTCGACGTTTTTTGACAAAACGCCTCCTCCTGTTGGGCCCGGCGCAGCCGATGTCGCGCGGGCGCGCAGCGTTTTGCCGGCCCTGCTCCTAGGCCAGTTGATCCGCGAAATGCGTCAGCAACTTGTGCTTGAGGATCTTGCCCGTGGGCGCGGCGGGCAGAGACGTGGCCAGCACGATCCGGCTGGGCCGTTTGTAGCCCGCAAGACGTGCGGCCACGAACTCCGCCAACTCTGCCTCGGACACAGCGCCGTTTTCAGGCACTTGAACAAAGGCCAGCACCTGTTCATCGCCGCCCACCCGATGCCCGATCACCGCAGACTGGATCACCAGCGGGTGGTCGTTCAGCGCGGCCTCGACCTCGGGCGGATAGACATTGAAGCCGCCGTGAATGATCAGTTCCTTGGCGCGGCCTACGATGTGTAGATTTCCCTGCGCGTCGAGACGGCCGAGGTCGCCCGTGCGCAGCCACCCCTGGGCAAGCACCCGGCCCGTTTCCTCGCCGTTGCGATAGTACCCCTTCATTACATGCGGGCCGCGCGTCAGGATCTCGCCCACGCCATCTCCGCCGCCGGGTATGGTTTCGTCAATGCGCAGTTCGACCCCCGGCAAGGGCGGGCCGACCGAGATATCCGGATCCCCGATCCGGTTGTGCGAGGCGCAGATCCCCGCCGTGCTTTCGGTCATGCCATAGCCATTTTGCAGCGCGACGCCATAGAATGCCTCGGCCTTGCGTTTCCACGCCGGGTCCAGCGGGGCGGCCCCGGACGATGTGTAGCGCAGAGCGCCTGACGGCAGCCGCTCCAACCCCTGTTCCTTGGCATATTGCATCAGCAGCGCATGCATCTGCGGCACGCCCGAAAACACCGTGACGCCCGCGTTCAACGCGGCAAAGGCGCGGTCCGCCGCGAACCGGGCATCCAGCTGGACGAAGGCCCCGGCCAGCGCCGACCCGGTGACGATCGAAGCCAACCCGAAGATATGCGAAATCGGCAGCACGCCGTAGACCACGTCATCCTGCGTCAACCCCCGGAAATTCGCCGAAGTCAGCCCGCCGAACCGCAGGTTTTCGTGGGTCAGCATCACGCCCTTGGGCGTTCCGGTCGTGCCGGTGGTGAACAGCATCGCCGCGACATCCGCCAGATCGGGGTCGGGCGCGCTCGGGTACGGCGCGGCCAGGTGCAACTGCCCGAAGGCCCCGGAAACGGGCCGGGCCACGGCCCTTCGCGCATGGTCGCGCGCCTCCGGCGACGCCGCCGATGTGAACAGGATCACCGCCGGAGAGACGTGATCCACGATGCGCGCCAACTCAGCCGCGGTGTGGCGGGCGTTCACCGGCACCACGCAGGCCCCAATCCGGGAACAGGCAAACAGCGCGGCCACCGCCGCACAGCAATTCTCGAGCACCAGCATGACCCGATCGCACGGGCGCACCCCCGAGGCCAGCAGGATGTCTGACAACTCGGAAATCGCGCGGTCGAGGTCAGCAAAGCTCCAATCGGCGCCGAACCCGTCGGCAAAGGCGCGGGCCCGCGGACGGGTCCGGATCTGGGCATCCGGATAATCGTGCCACTTGTTCATGTCCCTTCGCCCTCCCCTGCGCCGGAACCGGTTTTGCGCTCAGCGTTTCATGGTGCGCTTGAACACTCCCGCCGCCGTTGCGATCAGGGTTCCGTCGTCGCTGTGCAACTCTCCGGTCACATAGGCCAGCGTGCGCCCGCCACCCGTTGCGCGCCCCGTGGCCGTCACGCGCCCCTGACGCACCGCCGCCACATAGCTTGTGTTCAGCGACAGGGTCAGAACCAGCGGATGTTCGTCCCGGTCGAACCAGGCCGAGGCGGTGTTGCCGCAAGCCACGTCCAGAAGCATGGCGATGATGCCGCCATGCAGGATGCCCTGGCTATTCAAGTGATCCGCCCGGATGGTCAAATGACACCGGGCACGGCCGTCGGGGTCGGACAGATCCACCTCGAACCCGATCGCGTTCTGACAGCCCGATCGCCGGACCCTTGGGTCGTCTTCAGGCCGCGCCGAGTGCAATGAACCTCTCCAAGTGATAATCCGCGTCGCCAAACCTGTGATCCGACATGACGATCCGCTTGGCAATATGCGCCAGCTCATATTCCTGCGTCATGGCGATGCCGCCATGCATCTGGATCGTTTCCTCAGCCACCAGCCGGCCTACCCGCGACACAAGGTTGCGGGCCGCGGCGATCTGCCGGTCGCGGTCGGGTGCTTCAAGGTGACCGGCCGCGTTGATCACCGCCGAGCGCGCCTGCTCCAGCTCGATCAGCATATCCGCGAACCGGTGCTGCAGGGCCTGAAAGGTCCCGATCGGGCGGCCGAACTGCTTGCGCGTCATCAGATATTGCCGTGTCAGTTCCACCGCACTTTCCATAGCGCCCAGAACCTCGGCGACCAGCGCGCAATTGGCTGCGGCCACAACGTCCATCAGCGGATCGAACCCCTGCCCCGCGGCGCCCAGACGCGCGCTTTCCGGCAGGCGCACATCGTCCAGAGTGACCTCGGCCGCTCGGCCTCCGGCCAGCATCGGATACCCGCGCAGACCCAGCCCCGGCGTATCAGCTGGCACCAGGAACAGAGATATGCCGTCCAGATCGAACGGCCCGCCCGTTTCGCGCGCGGATACGATCAGCTGCCCGGCGGCCTCGGCATTCACGACCACGGCCTTGCGCCCGTTCAGGATCAGATCCGTGCCGTCGGTCCGCACGGTGGTCTCGACCCGGCTCAGGTCATACCGGCTGGCAGGCTCACCATGCGCCAGCGCCAGATGCAGCGCGCCCGAGATCACCTGATCCAGCAACACTCGCTGATCGGGGGTGCCCGCCTGCGCGATCAGCCGGCCGCCCAGAATGCAGCTGTCCAGAACCGGCTCGACCACCCCGGCCCGGCCCAGTTCCTCGAACACGGTGGCGATGTCAAAGCCCGCCCCGCCGAACCCGCCATCCGCTTCGTCGAACAGCGCGCCCAGAACGCCCAGATCGGCCAGTTCGCGCCAGATGTCAGCGCTGAACCCCGCCGCGCTGTCCAGAATGTCGTTACGCACCGGAGTAGTGTAGCGGTCGGCCAAATAGCGCCGCAGAGTGTCCTGCAGCATCTGCCGTTCTTCGGTCAGGTTGAAATCCATCTCAGCCCCCCATCTTGACCTTGGCGATGATCCCGCGCTGGATCTCGTTCGACCCGCCGAAGATCGACAGTTTCCGGTTGTTGAAATACTGGGCGGCGACCGGCGCGGCATAGTCCGGCCCGATCGGGTCGTTGTCGCCTGCCACCGCCTCGGAGGCGAAAGGCATCGCATAAGGCCCCACCGCGCGGCGGGCCAGGTCGTTGATCTCTTGCCGGATGATCGTACCCTTGACCTTCAGCATCGAGCTTTCCACCCCCGGTGCCTGTCCGGCCGAAGCCTGGCTGATGATGCGCATGTTGGTGGTGGCCATGGCCATCAGGTCGATCTCGACCCGTGCCAGCCGGGCGGCGAAATGCGGGTTCTCGATCAGGGGGCGGCCATTCGCGGTTTCGATCCGGGCAATCCGCTTGACCATGTCCAGCCCCGCCTGGCTGAAGCCAACCCCGGCGATGTTGGTGCGTTCATGCGTCAGCAGATACTTGGCATAGGTCCAGCCCTTGTTCTCCTCGCCCACCAGATTTTCGACCGGGACGCGCACATCGTCAAAGAACACCTCGTTCACCTCGGGCGTTCCGTCCAGCAGGACGATGGGGCGCACTTCGATCCCCGGCGTATTCATGTCGATCAGCAGGAACGAGATCCCCTCCTGCGCCTTGGCCTCGGGGTCGGTGCGCACCAGGCAGAAGATCCAGTTGGCGTATTGCGCCATCGTGGTCCAAGTCTTCTGGCCGTTCACGACATAGTTGTCGCCGTCGCGCACCGCCCGAGTCTTCAGCGAGGCCAGGTCCGACCCGGCGCCCGGCTCGGAATAGCCTTGGCACCACCAGTGTTCACCATTCAGGATGCGCGGCAGAAAATAATCCTGCTGCGCCTTCGACCCGAATTTCTGCAGCACCGGGCCCAGCATCGACAGGCCAAACGGCACGATGCGCGGCGCATAGGCGGCGGCGCATTCCTCCTCGAAGATATGGCGCTGAACCGCGTTCCACTCGGCGCCGCCAAACTCCTTCGGCCAGTTGAAATTCAACCAGCCGCGCTCGTTCAGAGTGGCATTCCACCACTCATACCCTTCCTTGCCGATGTTCCGGCCAGCCCGGATCTTGTCCGAGATCTCCTTGGGCAGTTTCTCGGCCAGAAAACCGCGTACCTCGTCGCGAAAGGCCTTCTCCTCGTCCGTATAATTCAAGTCCACAGCCGCCCTCCTCCTCGACGCGATCGGAACCTTGCCTGCTCGGCCCCAAGGGCCGGGCAGCGCCGGACCGGCCCTCGATGGGCTGGCCCGGCGCCCCTTTCTTCAATAGATCTCGAACAGACCGGCCGCGCCCATGCCGCCGCCGATGCACATGGTCACGACACCCAGCTTGGCCCCGCGCCGCCGCCCTTCGCGCAGCAGATGGCCGACCATCCGCGCGCCGGTCATGCCGAATGGATGCCCGATGGCGATCGAGCCGCCGTTCACGTTGCATTTCTCGTCATCGATCCCCAGACGGTTGCGGCAGTACAGCGCCTGCGAGGCGAAGGCCTCGTTCAGCTCCCACAGGTCGATGTCATCAACGCTCAGACCATGCCGTTCCAGCAGGCGCGGCACAGCAAAGACCGGGCCGATACCCATCTCGTCGGGCTCACACCCCGCCACGCAGAACCCCTTGAACGCGCCCATGGGCTCCAGCCCCCGACGCTCTGCCTCGGCGCTGTCCATCAGGACAACGGCGGCTGCGCCGTCCGACAGCTGGCTGGCATTGCCGGCAGTGATGTAGTTTCCGGGGCCACGCACAGGCTCCAGACCGGCCAGACCCTCCAGCGTCGTGTTCGGCCGGTTGCATTCATCCCGGTCCACGGTGACCTTCCGGTGCGAGACCTCGCCCGTCTCTTTGTCCTTGACCGCCATAATCGTCTGCATCGGCACGATTTCCTCATCGAACTTGCCGGCCGCCTGCGCCGCCGCGATGCGCTGCTGCGACCGCAGGCCATAGGCGTCCTGTTCTTCCCGGCTGATACCATAGCGTTCGGCCACGATGTCGGCGGTCTCGATCATCGTCATGTAGATCGCGGGCTTGTGCTCCTGAATCCACGCCTCGGGCACGGGGCGGGTTTTCGGCTGGACCAGCGAGATGCTCTCGACCCCACCGGCCACGATGGGGCCCGCGCCGCCCTCGGTGATGGCCTGCGCCGCTAGCGCCACGGTCTGCAGCCCCGACGAGCAGAACCGGTTCACGGTCATGCCCGAAACGCTGACCGGCAGCCCGGCCCGGATGGCGATCTGGCGGGCGATGTTGCTGCCGGTCTCGCCTTCGGGGAAACCGCAACCGATGATGCAATCCTCAATCTCGGCGCCATCCAGCCCCGACCGTTCGACCGCGGCCTGAACCGCGTGGCCGCCCATCGTGGCGCCGTGGGTCATGTTGAACGAGCCCCGGAACGACTTGGCCAGCCCGGTGCGCGCGGCGGATACGATTACGGCTTGTTTCATCACTCGGCGCCCTTGTTCAGATCATCAAAGCTGCGGCCCTCGGCCACCAGTTTTTCCAGCAGTGGCGCGGGTTGCCAGAAATAGGCATCCTCGGCCGACCAGGCGCGGATATCCTCCAGAATACCCGGCAGACCCTGCAGATCCGCCCATTTCAGCGGCCCGCCGCGATAACGCGGGAACCCATAGCCATAGAGCAGCACCACATCCACGTCCAAGGGGCGGCGCGCGATGCCCTCGCCCACCACCTTGGCGGCCTCATTGACCATCGCCACCATATATCGCCGCACGATCTCGTCATCCGTGAATGTGCGCGGGGTGATGCCCTGCGCCGCGCGGTCGGCCGCGATCAGGTCCAGAACCTCGGGGTTGGGCGAGCCACCGCGCTTGCCCTTTTCATAGACATAGAAGCCTTTACCGGTCTTCTGTCCGAAATGCCCGGCCTCACACAGTTTGTCGGCATAGCTGCTGTCGCGGGCACGCGGGTCCAGCCCCTCGGCGCGTTTGCGTTTGCGCACCGCCCAGCCGATATCCAGCCCGGCCAGATCGGACACCGCGAACGGCCCCATGGCAAAGCCGAAATCGGTCAGCGCCTTGTCGATCTGGAACGGGCTTGCCCCGTCCAGGACCATGTGGTCGGCGCAGGTGCGATAGGTGCTGAGGATCCGGTTCCCGATGAACCCGTCGCACACCCCCGCCCGCACCGAGACCTTTTTCAGCCGATGCCCCAGCGCAAAGCCGGTGGCGACCACCTCGGGCGCGGTCTTGTCGGCCACAACGATCTCGAGCAGCTTCATCACATGGGCAGGCGAGAAGAAATGCAGCCCGATCACGTCATGCGGGCGCGTAGTGGCGGCTGCAATTTCGTTGACGTCCAGATACGAGGTGTTGGTCGCCAGAACCGCCCCCGGTTTGCAGACCGCATCCATCTGGGCAAAGACCTGTTTCTTGACGTCCATATCCTCGAACACGGCCTCGATCACCAAATCGACGGCGCTCAGCGCGTCATAGCCGGTGGCAAGCTGCAACTGGTCCGACAGGATTGCGTCATGCTGTTGTTGGCTGATCTTGCCGCGCTTTAGGGCGCCGGCGATGTTTCCGGCGATCCGGTCCTTGGCGGCATGGGCGGCCTCCTGCGTCATCTCCAGCAAGGTCACGGGCAGACCCGCCAGCAAGGCGGCGGTGGCGATCCCCGCGCCCATCGTGCCGCCGCCGATGACCCCGATCTGATGCACCGGACGCGGCTCGACACCCTTCAGTTCGGGCAGTTTGCCCACGGCGCGTTCGGCGAAGAAGGCGTGGATCAGGCCCTTGCGCTGATCTGACTCCATCAACTGCATGAACAGTTCCCGCTCGCGCGCCATGCCCTCGGCAAAGCTGGCCGCCTCGCAGGCGGCTTGCACAGCACGCACGGCGACAGCTGGGGACAGCTGGCCCCGGCCCTTCTTCAGAACGGCCTCGTAGACCTCATCGAAATCGACAGAGTCCGGCGCAGGCATCTCTCCGACTGCGCGACGGGGCGCGCCCGAGTCAAGCAGCTCCTGCGCATAGGCCAGCCCGATCTCGCGCGGGTCGCCATCCTGCACCTTGTCGATCACGCCCAGCTTCAGCGCCTCGTCGGCCCGGACATGGCGGCCGGTTGTGATCATATCCAGCGCGGCCTCGACCCCGGCCACGCGCGGCAGACGCTGAGTACCACCGGCGCCGGGCAGGATACCCAGATTGACCTCGGGCAGGCCGACCTTGGCTGAGGGGAGCGCGATGCGGTAGTGGCTGGACAACGCAACCTCGAGCCCGCCACCGAGCGCCGTGCCGTGCAGCGCCGAAACCACCAGCAGGGGCGAGGCTTCGATCCGGTCGCACAGGCCCGGCAGCCAGGGCTCTTGCGGGGGTTTGCCGAACTCGCGGATATCGGCCCCTGCGAAATAGGTCCGCCCCTTGCCGTAGATCAACACCGCCTTTGCGCCCTCGGCCTCGGCCCGTTCAATTCCGGCCAGCAGGCGCCGGCGCACGTCCACGCCCAGCGCATTGACCGGCGGGTTGTTCGCCGCCAGCACCGCGATATCGCCAATCCGTTCGTATTCCACCGCCTCGGACATCAGACTTGGTCTCCTCTTGCCAACCAGAGCTTGTTCCGCATTGCGGAACAATATTCCGCAACAGATTGAACCCGTCCGCGCGCGGGTTCAACCCCTTATACCCGACTACGCCTCCGGGCCGCATTTGTTGTCGGCGAGCGGGGTCAAAACAACTTGTGAACCGGATCGCGGAAAACCGTGCTAGGCTTTGCCCACCCGGCCAATGAATTCGGCCGGGAACGAAAACAGATTGCAGAACAGGGAGTTTTGAAATGTGTGACGTTTGCGTAATAAACACGGTGAAAGACCGGATGCTGTCCCGCCGTTCCTTTTTCAAGGCTGGCGCGGCGATGGCGGCAGGCACGGCGCTTGGAACGGTGGCAGCACCCCCTGCACTGGCCGCGGGTCATGGCGAGGTGCTGGACATGACCCATGTCTACGATGCCGATTTCCCCACTTATTTCGGCCAACCGGGGATCGAGGCGACCCAGGCCTTCAATTTCAAGGAACATGGCTTCAACCTGTTCAACCTGACCGTCAACGAACACACCGGCACGCATGTCGATGCCCCGCTGCATTTCTCGGCGGATGGGCAGTCGGTGGACGAAATCCCGGTCGCGAACCTCGTCTGCCCTCTGTGCGTGGTGGACATTGCCGCCCGCGCGGCCGAGGACCCGGATGCGCAGGTGACCCCAGATGACCTGAAAGCGTGGATCGCGGCAAATGGCGACATCCCCGATGGCGCCTGCGTCGCCATGCATTCGGGATGGGCCGCTAAGACCGCCACGCCCGAGTTCCGCAACGCCGACGGCGAAGGCAAGATGCATTTCCCCGGCTTCCACGTCGAAGCGGCTCAGATGTTGATCGAAGGAACCGGCGCCGTTGCGCTGGCCGTCGACACGCTGTCGCTGGACCACGGGCCATCGGCTGATTTCGTGACGCATTACGCGTGGCTGCCCACCAACCGTTACGGCATCGAGAACCTCGCCAATCTCGACAAGGTGCCCGCCAGCGGAGCAACGCTGGTGGTCGGCGCGCCGGCCCATCGTGGCGGGTCGGGCGGCCCGGCGCGCATCTTCGCGATGGTCTGAGCATGGCAACGGTTCGCCTGTTGACGGACGAAGAGGTCAGCGCCGAGGCGCTGGCCGTCTTCGATGACATCCGCGCCACCCGCAACACTGATTACATCAACAATTTCTGGCGCGCTCTGGCCCATGACCCGGTGCTGCTGAAAGCGACGTGGGAGCGGCTCAAGACCGTCATGGCCCCCGGCGCGCTGGACCCGTTGATGAAGGAGATGCTGTATGTGGCGGTTTCGATCGCCAACAATTGCGAATACTGCGTGCACTCCCATTCGGCCGCGGCCCGCGCCAAGGGAATGACCGACCAAATGCAGGCCGAGCTGCTGGCGGTGATCGCGATGGCCAGCCAGACCAACGCTCTGGCCACAGCCTTGCAGGTGCCGGTGGATGACCGGTTCAAAGCCTGAAATCCTGCATTCTGCCCGCAGATTTGCATCAGACGCACGGCGGGTATTCGGGCAGAACCCTAGCTGCACCGCAGCATCGGGTCTAACTGCGCGGGGTCAACTTCAGACCAGAGGAGTTCTGCTCATGGCACATACGACGCGCCGCCCGGCGGTCTTCAACCTGCTGTCGACAGTGGCCGATGTGTTCTACGGCATCTACGAGGCGCTGATCCGCATGGGTGAGGCCAACGCCAAAGTCGTCAAGATCAAGCAACTGCACGCGCTGACCGACGAAGAACTGGCCGCGCGTGGCATGAAGCGCGAAGACATCGTGCGTTTGGTGATGGCGGGCGTCTACTAAGACACGCCCGCATCCTGCATCTCGACCACGGCCTGCGCGGCCTTGGCATAGGCGGCTTTGCACAGGTCAAAGTCCGCTTCGGTCAGCGCCAGGGACGGATAGGTCTTGCCCGGTGACTTGAACATCCCGTTCTGCATCAGAACCGCATTGAACCGGGTGGCCTTGGCCGTATCCGCGCGGACTACATCCCTGTAATCCCGCACTTTCCCGTCCGTGAACACGATCTCGAACAGGGTCGAATCACCGATGATACGATGGGCGACCCCCTGCTTGGTCAGCGCGGCCGAGGCCATATCCATCAGACGCTGACCATTGGCGCGCAGCCGGTCGTACTGACCGGGACGGCGCAACACCTCCATCGTCTTGAGCCCGGCCACCGCTGCCACCGGATTGCCTGACAGTGTCCCCAGCTGCATCAGCCATTTCTCAGGCCCAACGGCGGGTTTGTCGAAATGGGCCATGATCTCGGCCCGCCCGGCGATCGCGGCCAGGGGAAAGCCGCCGCCGATGATCTTGCCCAGCGTGGCGATGTCGGGGGTCACGCCGTACAGCTCCTGCGCGCCGCCATAGGCGAAACGAAACCCGGTCACCACCTCGTCAAAGATCAGCACGATGCCGTACTTGTCGGCCTCGTCCCGCAGAAGCTGTAGGAAGCCCGGTTCGGGCGGGATGATGCGTTGCAGCGGCTCGACGATGATGCCCGCGACCTGGTTGCCGTGCTCGGCCAGCAGCGAGCGGATGTAGTCCGGGTCGTTGAACGGCGCGATCAGCATTTCGGCCTGAACGCTGGCCGGTATGCCCGCGCTGTCGGGAACCGCCTGCGGGAAATTCACCATTCGTGACGGGGCCAGGCTCATCTGTGCTTCGGCGCTCATGCCGTGATAGCCGCCTTCGAACTTCACGATCTTGTCGCGGCCAGTAAAGGCGCGGGCCAGCCGGATCGCGTACATGTCAGCCTCACCGCCGGACGAGACATAGCGGATCTGATCAGCGCAGGGCACGGCAGCGCAGATTTCCTCGGCCAGTTCGACCGCGCGCGCGTTGTTGGCGAAGAACGTCATGCCCTTGGGCATCTGTTCGGCGACGGCCTCCAAGACCTCGGGGTGGCCGTGGCCCAGCAGCATCGGCCCCGAGCCGATCAGCAGGTCGACATATTCCTTGCCGTCTTCGTCCCAGACGCGGCTGCCCCGGCCCTCGCGGATGAAGACCGACGGGTCGAAATTGCCAAAGCCGCCGCCGGGCAGCACCGCGCGGGCGCGCTGGCCCCAGTCGGATTGGCTGAGATGTCGCGGCATGGTCGCCTCCCTAATCCAGTATCACGTCCGGCGCGCCCAGGTATTCGCGGTCTGGCGAGACGCCGAGGCCGATCCCGTCGGGCGGCGCGATCCGACCGCCCTTGCGGGCCGGGCCATCCGGCGCCAGCCGCGGCGCGACATAGCCCGACAGGTCGCACACGTTCATCAAGCGCGCGGGTTCGGTGGCCGCGCCCAGATGCAGCAGGGCGGCTGTGGTGATGTCAGACCCCCAGGTGTCTTCGACGCACATCTTCGCCCCCAGATGCAGGCACAGATCACGCGCGCGGCGCGCCGCCGACAGCCCGCCGAATTTCGACAGCTTCACCGCGACCGCATCCATGCAGCCCAGCGCATGCGCGGCCAGCAGGCTGGCGGTGTCGTGTGCGCATTCGTCCAGCTTCATCGGCAGACCGGTGGCGGCGCGCACGCGGGCGCAATCTTCAATCGTGGCACAGGGTTGTTCCAGCATCACATCCAGATCCGCAACCGCCCGCCCCACGCGGCTGGCGTCCAGAGACGTGGCGCCGCAGTTCCAATCGCCATAGACCAGCGGCCCGTCGCCCACCGCCTCGCGCACCAGACGCAGGCGCTCGACATCGGTCTGCCAATCGGCATCCGCGCCCAGCTTGACCTGGAACTGGGTGATGCCCTGCGCCTGCGCCTCGCGGGCGATGCGGGCCATCTCGGCCGGGGCGATACAGGTGATCGAGTGATAGAGCGGCATCGTCTGCGCCCGCCGACCGCCCAGCAGCGCGTGCAGCGGCAGCCCTGCCACCTGCCCCGTCAGATCCCACAGCGCGATGTCAATCGCCGATTTGGCATAGACATGCCCCGGCAGGTGCCGGTCCAGCCGCGCCATCAACGCCTCGGGTCCGATCGGGTCGGCGCCCAGCAGAACCGCGGCCATGTCCTCAACCGCCGGGGCTACGCCGCGCGCATAGGCGGGCAGGTAATGCGGAATCGGGCAGACCTCGCCCCAGCCGGTAAGATCGTCATCGGTGTCCAGCGCCAGAACCACCGTTTCAACCGTGTCGCAGGCCTTGCCGTCAGCCATGTAATAGGCCTGGTGGCTGGTCAGCGGCACATGCCAGAGCGAAATGCGGGTGATGCGAGTCATTGGTACACGGCCTTGGGATCGCCCAGTGCATCTTCATCAGGGGCCAGGCCAAGGCCGGGGGCCTCGGGCAGTTCCAGATGACCCAGACGGTTGCGTGGGCCGCGCCCGCCCGCAACGTCCAGCGTCAGCATGTCCTGACAGGCCCAGACGCCCAGGCGGTTGTGGTCGGGGATGGTGGCGGCCAGATGCAGCGCCTCGGTGTCGGCCAGAACCGAGCCGCCGGTGGCCATTACGTACATGTCGATGCCATGCGCCAGCGCGATGTCCCGCATCCGAGCAGCCTTGGTCAGGCCGCCGACACGGTTGAGCTTGATCCCGAAGACCTCGGCCAGCCCGTCGCGGGCAATGCGCGCGGCGTCCTGCAGGGTGACCAGGCTTTCATCCACGCTGACCGGCGCGGAATGCAGGGCCCGGATGGCGGCGATGTCGTCCAGCGTCTCGCCCGGTTGTTCGAACATCACGCCCAGATCCTCGGTGGCCTTCATCACCCGCAGCGCCTGCTGCCGCGTCCAGGCGCGGTTGACGTCATAGAGGATGCGCTCACCCGACGGGCGATGCGCCTCGACATCGCGTATGCGTTCTATGTCGCGATCCACGTCGCCGCCCACTTTGACCGAATGTACCCAATAGCCGCGGTCACGATAGCGATCCATCACCGCGCGGGTTTCCTCGATGGTCTTGGCCCCGACCGATGAGGCGATCGGCGCGGGGCTGCGCGACCCGCCGCCCATCAGATCGGCAATCGGCAAACCGGCCGCCTGTCCGGCAATGTCCCAGCAGGCCATGTCGATCGGCGACTTGGCATAAAGATGCCCGGGCAGCGCGTGGTCCATCGCCCGCTCGACCTCTAGAACCCGGCGGGGGTCCAGCCCGAGGACGAAGGGCGCCATGGTCTCGATCCCCGCCCGGATACCCGGTCCGTGCGCGGGCACATAGGTGTGGCCCCACGGCGTGCCCTCGCCCCAGCCGGTCAGGCCGGCGTCGGTTTCGATCTTGACGAAGGTGGCATCCAGCACCTCGAATTTCAGACGTCCGCCAGACAACCAATAGGGATGCTCGAGCGGCAGATCGACGTGAAAGACCGAGATGCGAGAGATCTTCATGCGGCGTCCATCCTGGGCAGGTCGTTCAACCCCTCGCCCCGCCACAGTACGAAAGTGAGGATCGGCTGATCCCCTGTGGACATGGCGTGACTTTGCCAACTAGCGTGCAACCGCGTGCCCTCAGCGCCCACAAAGGCCCGACCCCCGTCAACCTTGAAGACCGCGCCGCCCGCCAGCGTCAGATACAGCTCCTCGGCCTGGTGGCTGTGCCAGTCATAGTCCAGCCCGGCGCCCCAATAGGCGACATAGCCCCGCAGCTGGGTCGAATGGAAATGACCGGTTGGCCCGAACAGTTCGAAATACCCGTACCGATTGCGGAAATCGGCACCGACCTCTGCCTCGGAATAGGTTCGTTTCCAATGGGCAAGATGCGCCGCCGACCGGATCGCCTGAACGAGCCCCGTGGTCCGGGGTGATCCGGGCTGATCCAGCGCCTGCACCAGCGGCGTGGCGGGGATCGCCCGCGGTTGCAAACCGGTTGCGGTCAGGTCGGTGGGCCAGTTGCCGAATGCGGACAGCGCCGGCAGTGCTTGATGCAGTTGCCGCGCGGCTTCGAGAACGTTTTCCAGAGTCATGGGATCACCACGATGTTGCCGGTATGATGCTTGTCGATGAAGGCCTGCTGGGCCTCTCGCAGCTCAGTCAACGGGTAAGTGGCGGCCAACGCTGGCTTGATTTGCCCATTTTCTATGTATTTCACGACATCAAAGAAGTTCTGCGGCGTGTTCACGGTCGACCCGGTGAAGGTCAGATCGCGCAGGTAGAAGGTGCGCAGGTCGAATTGCACGATCGGACCGGCAATCGCGCCCGAACAGGTATAGCGCCCGCCACGCTCCAGCATGTCGATCAGTTTGGGCCACATCTTTCCGCCCACGACGTCGGCGACGACGGTGATCCGTTCGCCTTTCAGCTCGGCCCGCAAGTTCCTGGGGCTGCGCGGCAGGATGCGATCCGGACCCAGTTTGGCGACCTCGGGGTGCTTGGCCGCGCTGGCCATGGCGATCACACGTGCACCGCGCAGCTTGGACAGCTGGATCAGCGCCCCGCCCACACCGCCCGAGGCACCGGGGATCAGAACCGTGTCGCCCTCGCCGACCTGCGCCCTGTCCAACATGCCTTCGGCCGTCACATATGAGCAACTGAAGGTCGCCAGTTCGGCATCACTCAGGCCGGAGTCGATCGCCGCCACGCCGCGGATGTCGGCCTTGGTGTATTCGGCAAAGCCGCCGTCACATTCCGAGCCGAAATATCCGGCCTTGTCGCGATTCATCGGCTCGGACCAGTCGCGCAGCCAGCCCGCCACGATCACCCGCCGGCCGATGATCGCAGGATCGGCCCCCTCGCCCACGGCCACGACCGTGCCGACCGCATCCGCGCCCTGGATGCGTGGGAAGGTCAGAGGTGCGCCGCCCCAGGTGCTGTCGTCGTCATCCACCTCGGAATAGGCGCCGCCGGTGGTCGGCTCGTCCACCGCCTTGGAATACCAGCCGGTGCGGGTGTTCACATCCGTGTTGTTCAGTCCACAAGCACCAACCTTGATCAGCACCTCCATCGGGCCGGGTGTGGGCGTAGGCCAGTCCTCATGCCATTCATATTTGTCCAGATCGCCATGCCCAGTCAGGACCATGGCTTTCATGGTTTTCGGGATCATACCGCAGCCTCCATCGCGGTATCGGTGCGGGGCTGAACGCTGTGCGGGTCATAGGCAGGCGCCCCCAATATCCGCCCGGGACGCGGCGCGCCCGCGATCACCACCTGCACCTCTGTTCCCGGTACATTGGCCTGCGGTTTGACATAGGCAAAGGCAAGGATCTTGCCGACCGTATGCCCGTAGGCCACCGAGGCGGTAGAGCCCACGACCTTGCCGTCCAGCAGGACCGCCTCGCCGCCATGCCCATCGTTCTGGCCATCCGGTTCGATCTCCAGATAGGCGCAGACCCAGCGCAGATCGGGGTTCAGAGTCCGGTCCTTGCCCAGGTATTCCTTGTCGGTGCGGGCAAAGCGCAGCACGTCGGCTTCGGCCAGGGTGACCTCGTTGGTCAACTCACCCGCGCCCTTGAAGGCCTTCTCCATCCGCAGCGCGTTCATCGCGAACGACCCGTAATCGGCGATGCCATGCGGCGCGCCCGCGGACCAGAGCGCATCGTAGACGGCCAAGGCGCTGTCACGCGGCATGTGCAGTTCCCATCCCAATTCACCGGCATAGGACATGCGGAAAGCCCAGAGCCGGTGACCCGCCACGTCGATTTCCTGCGCGGTCAGCCATTTGAAACCGGTATTGCTCAGGTCGGCATCGGTGCAGGCGGCCAGAACCTCGCGCGCCCGGGGGCCATTGAGGCTGAGCGCGGCCCAGTCGTCGGATCGCAGGATGATATCGACGTTTTCTTCGGCGCGATGCTGGGTCAGGTGGTCCAGTAGGCGCTGCTCGAAGAAGGCAGCACAGACGAGGTAGTACCGGCCTTCGGCCAGTTCCACGACCGTGGTCTCCAGCTCGATCCGTCCACGGCGGTTGAGCATATGGGTCAGCGCGATGCCGCCCACCTTTTGCGGCAGGCGGTTGGCAACCAACCGGTCCAGCAGGACCCGGGCATCCGGGCCGCTGACCTCGACCTTGGTGAAGGCCGAGATATCCATAATGCCGACCGCCTCGCGCACGGCCCTGCATTCAACGGCGACCATGTCATGCACCACATTGCGGCGGAAAGAATAATGGTCGCGCTGTTCAACGCCATCCTTTGCGAACCAGCGGGGGCGCTCGTGGCCATAGACCTCTTCGAACACCGCCCCCTTGGCTTTCAGCCGGTCATACAGCGGGGACGGCTTGATCGGCCGCCCGGCAAGACGGTTGAAATGCGGAAACGGAATTTCGTGGCGCAGTTTGTAATCCTCATGCGCCTTGGTGACCTGCCAGTCTTTGGTGGCATATGCCCCGAACCGGCGCGGATCATAGTCGCGCATCGAAATGTCGGCCGCGCCATGCACCATCCACCGCGCCAGTTGGCGCGTCAGGCCCGGGCCCCAGCCGATGCCGATCTGCGTGCCGCAGCAGCACCAGTAGTTACGCACCCCCGGCGCCGGGCCGATCAGCGGATTGCCGTCGGGCGGGTGCGAGATCGCCCCGTGAACCTCGCGCTGGATGCCCAGATCGGCGAAAATCGGCATCCGGTTCAGGCTCTCTTCGAGCCACGGCATGACCCGGTCGTAATCGGCATCGAACAGCCAGTTTTCGTAGTCCCACGGGCAGTGGTCATGCCAGACCGAGTTCGAATTTTCCTTCTCGTAGATCCCGATCAGCCCGCGCTTCTGCTCCATGCGGATATAGCCCGAGACCTTGCGGTCATCGCGGATCACCGGCAACTCGTGATCGAGGTCCTGGAACTGTGGCACCGGTTCGGTCACGAAATAGTGGTGGGTCATCGAAGTCATCGGCAGTTGCAGGCCCGACCATTCGCCCATCTGCCGGGCATAAGTGCCACCCGCATTCACCACGTGTTCGCAGCGGATCGTGCCCCGTTCGGTCTCGACCACCCATTCGCCATTGGCCGCCTGGGTGATGTTGGTGGCCTGGCAGCGGCGGATGATCCGCGCGCCGAGCTGACGCGCCCCCGCCGCCATGGCCATGGTCACGTTCGTCGGGTCCACATGCCCGTCATCCGGCGTGTGCAGCGCGCCCAGAACCCCGTCGAGGTTGTAGAACGGGTGGAGTTCGGCCACGCGGTTGGGGCCCACCAGCTCGATGTTGAAGCCCAGTGACCGGCCCACCGACAGGGTGTGGCGCAGCCAGTCCATCTCGTCCTCGGTATAGGCCAGCCGGAACGAGCCGCAGCCATGCCACGTCACCGCCTGCCCGGTCTCGGCCTCAAGCGCTCCGGAATAAAGCCCGATGTTGTAGTCCACGCATTTGCCCAGACCAAAGGAACTGGTCGAGTGGGTGATCTGCCCTGCCGCATGCCAGGTGCTGCCGCTGGTCAGCTCGGCCTTTTCCAGCAGAACGACATCCGTCCAGCCCTCGTGCGCCAGGTGATAGGCCAGACCCACGCCCATGACACCTCCGCCCACGATCACCACGCGGGCCTGTGACGGCAGTTCCTTCCCGGACATGATTTTTCCTCTCACCGAGTCGCATTTCTTCTCGACAGGCTAAGGCCACATTTGTACCATCGTCAATCATGAATGACACAAATGTATCAAATGCCGTTCTTGACCGGCTGACCCGTGAATGGGACGCCCTGACACCCGAGGCGCAGAAAGCCGCCCGCTATGTGCTGGAAAATCCGGCGGATGTGGGCGTTTCGACCGTGCGCGAGATCGCCGAGGCCGCGAACGTGAAACCCAACACCTTCGTCCGCATGGCGCGGCAGGTGGGGTTTGAGGGGTACGAGGATTTCCGCGCGCCGTTCCGCGACGCCATCCGGCGTGGCACCGTGTCGTTCCCGGACCGCGCCCGCTGGCTGCAGGAGATCGGCAAATCCGGCGAACTGGGCGGGCTCTATGCCGACATGGTCGGAGCCGCGATCCGAAATATCGAGGAAACCTTCGCCGGGATCGACGCCACCCGGTTGCAGGCTGCAGCCGAGGCGATCTGGACATCCCGGCAGATTTTCACGCTGGGCGTCGGCGTCAACAACGCGAACGCGCGCAACTTTACCTATTTGGCCTCGACCGGGATGAAGCAGTTCCACGCCATTCCCCGGCCCGGCTCGACCCCGGTGGACGATCTGGCCTGGGCCGACGAACAGGACGTGCTGATCGCGATGACTTGCCACCCCTACCGGACCGAGGTGATCGAGGCGGTAAAGCTGGCCCGCGAACAGGGCATGACCGTGGTCGGCATTTCCGACAGCCCCGCCAGCCCGGTCATTCTGAACGCGCAACATGGGTTTGTCGTCGCCGCCGACACGCCCCAGTTCTTTCCATCATCTGTTTCGACCATCGCGTTGCTGGAGACGCTTCTGTCTTTCGTGGTCGCCCTGTCCAGCGATGAAATCGTCGAGCGTGTCGAGCGGTTTCACCGCCGCCGGCACCAACTTGGCCTATATGCGGAGGAGCCTGAATGACCGCACCGCTGACCCGCTCGCTGGAAGCCCGCTATTACACCGACCCGGCGATATTCGAGCAGGAGAAACAGGGTCTTCTGGCCCGCACCTGGCAATTTGCCGGCCATGTGGCTCAGGTGCGCGAACCGGGCGACTATTTCGCCTTTGAAATCGCAGGTCAGAACCTGTTCTGCATCCGCGGGCGCGATGGCGAAATCCGCACCTTCTACAACGTCTGCCAGCACCGCGCGCATGAAATGGTGACCGGGGCCGGCAACACCCGCGTCGTCGTCTGCCCCTATCACGCGTGGACCTATGAGCTCACCGGGCACCTGCGCGCCGGACCCAACATCAAGTCGGTTCCGGGCTTCGACCGCAGCGCGATCTGCTTGACCCCGGTGAGGACCGAGCTGTTCAACGGCTTCATCTTCGTCAACCTCGACGATGACGCCGCCCCGATGGACGATTGGTACCCCGGCGTACGCGCGGAAATCCGTGCATTCGTTCCACACATTGACGATCTTGAACCGCTGGAATGGGTCGAGATACCCGAAAACTGCAACTGGAAGGTCAGTATCGAGAACTACTCGGAATGCTATCACTGCCCGACCAATCACCCGACCTTTGCCACCGGTGTGGTCAAACCCGAAACCTATGACATTCAACCCGATGCAGGCGGCGGATACGTTCTGCGCCATACGACCGAGTGTCAGAGCCTCGACAAGATGACCTATCCCATCGACCTTTCGGTGCCCCATGCGGGCGACTATCGGTCATGGTTTCTATGGCCGATGTTCTCGTTCCAGTGCTATCCCGGCAATGTCCTGAACACCTATCACTGGCGCGCGCATGATGCCGATCACTGTACCGTCTGGCGCGGATGGTACACCGAGGGCGGGTCCGAAAGCGCGGTGATCCGCCAACTGGCGGTGCAGGACCGGGAAACCACGGTCGAAGAAGACATCCAGCTGGTTGAAAGCGTGCATCGCGGCCTGAAATCGCGCGGCTATCGCCCCGGCCCGCTGGTGCTGGACCCGGCTTGCGGCGTATTGTCGGAACATTCGATCGCCCGCTTGCAGCAATGGATGCGCGAGGCGGTGGATACAGATGCAAGCGGAGTAGACGATGGCCGACATCTTTGACGAAGACCTGTTCCTGAAAGGACTGGCACAGCGCAAGGCGACGCTGGGCGACGAATACGTGGAAAAGAACCTGGCTGCGGCGGATGATTTCACCCGCCCGTTTCAGGAGGCCATGACAGCCTGGTGCTGGGGCTTTGGTTGGGGGGACGAGGTGATCGATCCCAAGACCCGTTCGATGATGAACCTGTCGATGATCGGCGCCCTGGGCAAGATGCACGAATGGGAGATCCACTGTCGCGGAGCCCTGAACAACGGCGTCAGCAAGGAGGAAATCCGGGCGATCATCCATGTCGTCGGCATCTATTGTGGCGTCCCGCAGGCGCTGGAATGCTTTCGCGTGGCGCGCAAGGTTCTGACCGAGGCCGGTCAGCTTTAGCCACCCCCCAACCGCCGCAGATCGAGATCACCCGCCCCGCGCGGGTTTCCTCGTTTCAGCACGAATATGTTACTGAATTTCGATTTGATGCACAGTTGCGTTACATTTTCCTTGCTGCGAATCGCTTCCGGGCGTATTACCCGACCAAGCGGTCACCTAATGACCTGAGCTCAAGACACGAGGTTCTGACGCATGGACGCTTTCATCTGCGACGCACAGCGCACCCCGATCGGACGCTATGGCGGGGCCTTGTCCCAGGTTCGCACCGACGATCTGGCCGCGATCCCGTTGGCCGCGTTGAAAGAGCGGAACCCGCAGGTGGACTGGGCTAGCCTGGATGACGTGATCCTGGGCGATGCCAACCAGGCCGGCGAAAGCAACCGGAACGTGGCCCGCATGGCCGCCCTGCTGGCCGGTTTCCCGGTTCAGGTGCCCGGCACCACGATCAACCGCCTGTGCGCCAGCGGCATGGATGCGGTCGGCATGGCCGCGCGGGCCATCAGGGCGGGCGATTATGACATGGCGATTGCCGGTGGCGTCGAAAGCATGTCGCGCGCGCCCTTCGTGATGCCCAAGGCCACCAGCGCCTTTTCCCGCGCCAATTCGGTCTATGACACCACCATCGGCTGGCGCTTCGTGAACCCGAAAATGGAAAAAATGTACGGCACCGACTCGATGCCGCAGACGGCCGACAACGTGGCCGAGGAATACAACATCAGCCGCGCTGATCAGGACGCATTCGCGGCACGCAGCCAGGCCCGCTGGGCCGCGGCGCACCAGGCCGGGGTGTTTGCGGAGGAGATCACCCCGGTCACCATCCCGCAGCGCAAGGGCGACGCCATCGTCGTCGATACGGACGAACACCCACGCCCCGGCACGACCGCAGAGAAGCTGGCCAGCCTGCACGGCGTCAACGGCCCGCACAAGACCGTGACCGCGGGCAACGCCTCGGGCGTCAATGACGGCGCCGCGGCCATTCTGCTGGCCAACGAGGCCGCCGCGCAGAAGAACGGCCTGACCCCGATGGCGCGTGTCGTGGGCATGGCGGTCGCGGGGGTCGAGCCTCGGGTCATGGGAATCGGTCCGGTCCCGGCCACCCGCAAAGTGCTGGCCCGCACAGGGCTGAGCATCGAGCAGATGGATGTGATAGAATTGAACGAGGCCTTCGCAGCTCAGGGTCTGGCCACCCTGCGTGAACTTGGCGTGGCCGATGACGCACCCCATGTGAATCCCAATGGCGGCGCCATCGCCATCGGCCATCCGCTGGGCATGTCCGGCGCTCGGCTGGTCATGACGGCGGCCTTTCAACTGCGCCGCACCGGCGGACGCTATGCCTTGTGCACCATGTGCGTGGGCGTAGGCCAGGGCGCCGCGCTAATTCTCGAACGCGTGTAAGGGAGGAGACCCGACATGTATGCTCAGATGATCAAGACGGCAGGAACAGGCGTCAAATCCCGCGAGGAAATGACCGAGCAGGAACGCGCCTTTCAGGACAAGATCGACGCCGACATCAAGATCGAGCCCAAGGACTGGATGCCCGACGACTATCGCGCGACGCTGATCCGCCAGATCGGGCAACACGCCCATTCCGAGATCGTCGGCCAACTGCCCGAAGGCAACTGGATCACCCGCGCGCCCACGCTGGAACGCAAGGCGATCCTGCTGGCCAAGGTGCAGGACGAGGCCGGGCACGGCCTGTACCTGTACTGCGCCGCCGAAACTCTGGGCGTCAGCCGCGATGAACTAACCGAAATGCTGCTGGACGGGCGGATGAAATACAGCTCGATCTTCAACTATCCCACGCTGAACTGGGCCGATATCGGCGCGGTGGGCTGGCTGGTCGACGGGGCGGCGATCATGAACCAGGTGCCGCTGCAGCGCACCTCGTACGGGCCTTATTCGCGCGCGATGATCCGCATCTGCAAGGAAGAAAGCTTTCACCAGCGCCAGGGCTATGACGCGATCCGCAAGATGGCCGAGGGCACGCCCGAACAGCGCAAGATGGCGCAGGACGCGCTGAACCGGTTCTGGTACCCGTCGCTGATGATGTTCGGCCCGTCCGACAAGGACTCGGTGCATTCGGCCCAGTCGATGGCGTGGAAGATCAAGATCAACACCAATGACGAACTGCGCCAGAAATTCGTCGATCAAACCGTGCCGCAGGCCGAGTATCTGGGCCTGACCATCCCCGACCCGGACCTGAAATGGAACGAAGAGCGCGGGCATTACGATTTCACTCAGCCCGACTGGTCGGAATTCTTCGACGTGATCAAGGGCAACGGCCCCTGCAACACCGACCGCCTGGCCGCCCGCAACAAGGCCTGGGACGACGGCAAATGGGTGCGTGACGGTCTGCTGGAACATTCCCGCAAGAAACGCGCCCGCAAGGTCGCAGCCGAATAACCCACCCGATAGGAGGACACCTGATGAAAAACGAATGGCCCCTGTGGGAAATCTTCATCCGCGGCCAGCACGGCATGAGCCACCGCCATGTCGGCTCGCTCCACGCGCCCGACGCCGAAATGGCGATCAAGAACGCCCGCGACGTCTATACCCGCCGCAACGAGGGCGTCTCGATCTGGGTGGTCGAGGCAAACAACATCACCGCCAGTTCGCCCAGCGACAAGGGTCCGCTGTACGAGCCCAGCGAAAGCAAGGTCTATCGTCACCCGACCTTTTTCGACATCCCCGAAGAAGTGGGGGCGATGTGATGGCACGCGACGAGGCATTCCTGCAATTCCTGCTGCGGATGGGCGACAACACGCTGATCCTGGGCCATCGCGTCAGCGAATGGTGCGGCCACGCGCCGGTGCTCGAGGAAGACATCGCGCTGGCCAACACCGCGCTGGACCTGATCGGCCAGACGCAGATGTGGCTGGGCCTGGCCGGAGAGGTTCAGGGCGAAGGCAAGTCTGCCGACGATCTGGCCTTTCTGCGCGACGCCTGGGATTTCCGCAACGTGCTGTTGGTCGAGGTGCCCAACGGCGATTTCGGCCGCACCCTGATGCGCCAGTTCCTGTTTGATGCGTGGCACTCGATCATGCTGGGCCGGCTGATGAAATCGTCTGACGACCGGGTCGCGGCGATTGCCGAGAAGGCCAGCAAAGAGGTCGCCTATCACCTGGAACGGTCCAGCGACACGGTGGTCGGACTGGGCGACGGGACCGAGGAAAGCCACAGGCGCATGCAAGAGGCGCTGGATTACCTCTGGCCCTATGTCGGCGAGATGTTCGCCAGCGACGAGATTGATGCCGAGATGGCCGCCGCGGGTATCGCACCCGACCCGGCCGGCCTACGCGAGGAATACGACGCGCTGGTTCAGCGCGTACTGACCGAAGCCACCCTGACCATTCCCGACAGCCGCTTTTCCCACAAGGGCGGCCGCGACGGGCGCATGCATACCGAACATCTGGGCCACCTGTTGACCCAGATGCAATGGCTGCAGCGGGCCTATCCGGGCGCAACCTGGTAAAGGCCGATGGATCGCGCCACCGTAGAGCAGGTCTGGGAATGGCTCGACGCCGTGCCCGACCCCGAGATCCCCGTGATCTCGGTCGTCGATCTGGGCATCGTGCGCGATGTGACATGGGAGGGCGACACGCTGAAGGTTGCCGTGACGCCCACCTATTCCGGCTGCCCGGCGACCTCGGTCATTGCTATGGACATCGAAACCGCCCTGCGCGACCACGGCATCGACAAGATCAAGCTGGAGACCCGAATCTCTCCGGCCTGGACGACCGATTGGCTCAGCGACAAGGGCCGCGCGAAGCTCGAAGAATACGGCATCGCACCGCCCCAGCCCGCAGGCGGACCCGACCGCTGCCCGCATTGCGGCAGCACGGCAGTGGAAAAGGTCAGCCAGTTCGGCTCGACCCCGTGCAAGGCGCACTGGCGCTGCACCGACTGCCTGGAACCTTTCGACTATTTCAAGTGCATCTGAGGAGGACCGGATGGCACGTTTTCACGATCTGGAAGTCACCGACATCCACAAGACCATCCGCGACGCGGTCGTGGTCACTCTGAAGCCGGTGAACGGCGCGGCCGAGGCGTTCGACTTTGTCCAGGGCCAGTACCTGACCTTCCGCCGCGAATTTGACGGGGAAGAGCTGCGCCGCTCCTACTCGATCTGCGCGGGCAAGGATGACGGCGTTCTGCAGGTGGGCATCAAACGGGTCGAGGGCGGCGCTTTTTCGACCTGGGCCAACACCGAGCTGAAAGTGGGCGACAGGTTGCAGGCGATGCCGCCGATGGGGGCCTTCCACACGCCGCTGGACCCGTCCGCGCACCGGCAGTACCTGGGCTTTGCCGGCGGGTCGGGCATCACGCCGGTTCTGTCAATCCTAAAGACCACGCTGGCACGCGAACCGCATTCGCGCTTCACGCTGGTCTATGCCAACAAGGGCGTGAACACGATCATGTTCCGCGAAGAGCTGGAAGACCTGAAGAACCAGTACATGGGCCGCCTGAACGTGATCCATATCCTGGAAACCGACGCGCAGGAGATCGACCTGTTCACCGGGCTGGTAACCAAAGAGAAATGCGCCGAACTGTTCCAGCATTGGATCGACGTCGAAAACACCGACACCGCCTTCATCTGCGGCCCCGAGCCGATGATGCTGGGCATTGCCGAGGCTTTGCGCGAACACGGGCTGGATGACAGCCAGATCAAGTTCGAGCTGTTTGCCAGCGCCCAACCGGGCCGCGCCAAACGCAAGCAGGGCGATGCCGCCAGCGCCGCGCAGGCCAACCAGACCCAGGCGCGGGTCACGCTGGACGGCGCCACCCAGACCATCACCATGCCCAAGGACCAGACCATTCTGGACGCGGCGCTGGAAAACGCGATGGACGCCCCCTATGCCTGCAAGGCCGGGGTCTGTTCGACCTGCCGCTGCAAGGTGATCGAAGGCGAGGTCGAGATGGTCGCCAACCACGCGCTCGAGGATTACGAGGTCGAGAAAGGCTATGTGCTCAGCTGCCAGGCCTACCCGCTGACCGACAATGTCGTCGTCGATTACGACCAATAAAGGGAGAGGGACCATGGCCGAAGACATGAGCATCGAAAGCTACCTGGCCGCGGGCGGCGTTCTGACCAACCCGACCAACGTGCCGCCCCGATACCGGGCGGAGCTGATGAAGCTGATGGCGACCTTCGTCGACAGCGAACTGGCCGGTGCGGCTGGGTTTGCCGACATCATCAACCAGGGACCGGGCATCAAGGAACGCATCGCGGCGGCGAAGATCGTTCTGGAAAAGACCGACAATGCCGACCGCGTCCTGAAGATCATGGGCGAGTTCGGCGCGGATACCGACCGATATGCCACGCATCACCCGTGGACCGCACGGCTGGACCGTTCCGCCGATATCGGGGCCACGCGCAGCGAACATGACATGCGCCTTGCGGTCTTCAACTATCCGATCGAAGGCTGGACCGATGCGGTGGTGATGAACCTGCTGATGAGCCGCGCCGTGGGCGTGCAACTGGCCGAGTTCGCGCTGGTGTCCTATCAGCCGCTGGCCGAGGCCTTCCGCGCCATCGCCCCGATCGAGGCGCATCACGGTGAATTGGCCCTGGAAGGCGCGGTCAAGCTGTTGGAACAGGGCGCGTCGCCGGCCATGCAGGACTCGGTCGATTACTGGTGGCCCCGCGTGGCCGCAAGTTTCGGCGCGGGCGACCCCGAGCGGATGGAAAAGCTGCGCCAGATGGGCCTGCGCCGCGCCTCGGGGGTCGAACTGAAAAACCGTTGGCTGGCCGAGGCCGCCGAGGTCGTAACGCGGCTTGGCTTGCGCACCCCGTGATCACCGCCCGCTGGGGCGGCTGATCAGGCCGTATTTAAGGGCAAGCGATCGCAGGCCGCGACGCCGTGGCCGAGCCACCTTGCCCGTGCCCGCGTCAACCGCACCGGCCTTGCGGTTGAACTCATAGACGTCAATGATGCGCTCGGCGCAGCCGCAGGCCTCGCCCATCCCGACCTTGGCGAAATAGAATTCGTCGAACCGTTCGGGTTTTTGCATGGCGCCCTCCGACCGCAAGTAGACGCCGGTTTGGCTCAAAAGCCAAATCACAATGCCGGCAGGGCCGGTGCTACAGCGCCTTGACGCCCGACAGGGTCAGATTGCTGACCAGCGCGGCATAGTCCCGGCGCGCCTGTGCATCGGCACCGGAATTCCACATGTAATACCAGTTCAGCATGCCGAAGACCGACATCGTGGCCGAGCGCAGCTTGGACCTGTTGCCGCGAAACACGTCAGGAGCGACTTCGGCAATGATGGAACTGAGGAAATTCACCATGTCGCGCTGATACCCGCGCAGCAGGCGCTGCTGCTCCTCGGGCAGGGCCGACATGCCGCTGGTCTGAACCCGGTGTTCGTCATCCACGCCCTGATAAGCCAACAGGATTTCAGCCACCACGCGGTGAAGCTTGTCGGGCGGGCTGAGGCCTTCAATCTCGAGCCCGCATATCAGGTCGCGCAATTCCCGCAGATAGGTCTCGAGAATGTCGAACAGGATCGCGTCCTTGCTGTCATAATAGTGATAGATGTTGGCCTTCGAGATCCCGCATTCGCGCGCAAGCTGGGTCATCGAGGCGCGGTCGAAGCCTTCGCGGGCAAAGACCCGCGCCGCCGATTTAAGGATCTGCGCGCGTTTCTGGTCGTGATCTTTTGCAATCGTACGGGCCAAACCTCACTCCTTGTCTCGGTTGTCGACGACGCGCTTGGCCTTGCCCTGGCTGCGCTCGACATCGCCGGGGTCCCCTACAACGATTTCGGTGGAAACGCCAACGATGTCCTTGATCCGCTTGGTCAGCATGCGGGCGGCGGCGGTCTTGCTGAGTTCATCGGCCGCGTCGGGCATCGCCTCGACATAGACGCGCATCGCGTCCATGCGGCCGGATTTGTACAGCTCGATCTGGTAATGCGCGGCAATGCCGCCGGTGGCCATGACCTGTTCCTCGATCTGGCTGGGGAAGACGTTGACCCCGCGCAGGATGATCATGTCGTCGCTGCGGCCGGTGATCTTCTCCATCCGTCGCATCGAGCGCGCGGTGCCCGGCAGCAACCGCGTCAGGTCGCGGGTGCGGTAGCGGATCATCGGCAGGCCTTCTTTGGTCAGCGTGGTAAAGACCAGCTCACCCATTTCGCCGTCGGGCAGAACCTCGCCGGTCTGAGGGTCGATGATCTCGGGATAGAAATGATCCTCCCAGATGACCGGGCCGTCCTTGGTTTCCACGCATTCGTTGGCGACGCCCGGCCCCATGATCTCGGACAGGCCGTATATGTCGACGGCATGCATATCAAAGGCCTGTTCGACCTCTCTCCGCATCGCATCCGTCCAGGGCTCGGCCCCGAACACGCCCACCGACAGCGAGCTTTCGCGCGGGTCCATCCCGACCTTGTGATACTGCTCGAGGATGTTGAGCATGTAGGACGGCGTGACCATGATGCCGTCGGGTTTGAAATCGGTGATCAGGGCTACCTGTTTCTCGGTCTGACCGCCGGACATGGGAACGACCGTAGCGCCCAGTCGCTCGATTCCGTAATGCGCGCCCAGACCGCCAGTAAACAGGCCGTAGCCGTAGGCGTTGTGGATCATGTCGCCCTTGCGCAGACCGCTGGCGCGTAGGCTGCGGGCCACCAGATCGGCCCAGTTGTCGATGTCGTTCTTTGTGTAGCCCACCACGGTCGGCTTGCCCGTGGTGCCGGACGACGCATGCAGGCGGATGATCTGTTCGCGCGGCACGGCAAAAAGGCCGAACGGATAGTGGTCGCGCAGGTCATTCTTGTAGGTGAAGGGGAACTTGGCCAGATCGTCCAAGGTTTTCAGATCGTCGGGATGCACCCCTGCCTCGTCGAACCGCTGTTTGTACATCGGCACATTGTCATAGGCATGACGCAGCGACCATTTCAGGCGGTCCAGCTGCAAGCTGCGGATTTCATCGATCGACGCGATCTCGATCGGGTCAAGATCCGCTTTGTTCGGGGTCAGATCCTTCATGATGTCCTCCTCACCTCAAGATTCTGGAAACAGGGTCCCGTTGATCGCGCGGGAAAAGCCCCGGAACTCGGCGATCTTGTGGCCATCCTGGTTGGTCACTGTCACGTCATAGATGCCGCTGCGGCCGGTCAGGCTCTGCTCGGTCGCGCGGGCGGTCAGCCGGTCGCCCAGCCGGCCCGGCGCGACATAGCTGATCACGTTGTGCTGGGCCACGGTCGACTGGTTGCGGCTGTTGCAGGCAAAGGCAAAGGCGCTGTCGGCCAGCATGAAGGTCACGCCGCCATGGCAGATTCCGTGCCCGTTGCAATGGTGCTGCTGCACGGTCAGCGCCAGCGTCGCGGTGCCCTCGTCGACCTCGACCAGTTCCATCCCCGCCCATTTCGAGGCATGGTCCTGCGCCCACATCGCGGCGGCGGCTTTTTCGGCGCGTTCTTTCGGTGTCATGCTCATTTGCCCCGAAACTCCGGGCTGCGCTTTTCCAGAAAGGCCGCGACGCCTTCGGCATAGTCGGCGGATTCACCGCAGGTCTTCATGGCGTCGGCCTCGATCTCAAGATGATCGGTCAGACTGTTGGTCGCGGCGGCCTGGATGGTCTGCTTGGTCAGGCCCAGGCCGAGCGTCGGACCGTTCGACAGGCGTTCGGCCAGCGCGCGCGCCTCGCTCATCAGATCGGCATCAGGCAGGGCTTTCCAGATCAGGCCCCAGTCCTCGGCCGTTTTCGCCGCCAAAGGCTCGCCGGTCAGAGCCAGCCCCTTGGCACGCGCCTCGCCCAGCAGATGCGGCAGGTGCCAGCTGCCTCCGGTATCGGGGATCAGCCCGACCTTGGCGAAGGATTGGATGAATTTCGCGGACTCGGCGGCCAGCACGATATCGCAGGCCAGCGCAAGATTGGCGCCTGCGCCCGCGGCCACGCCATTGACCGCGCAGATCACCGGAAAGTTCAGCGACCGGATCAAACGCACCAGCGGCGCATAGAAAGTGCGAACCGTGTGGCCCAGATCCGGCGGACCGTCCATTTTCGACGGGTCGCGATCGGCCAGATCCTGCCCGGCGCAGAACCCACGCCCGGCCCCGGTCAGCAGGATCGCCCGCGCGCCCTCATCGCGCGCGCTTTCGATGGCGCGGCGCAGGGCATGATGCATTTCTTCGGTGAAACTGTTCAGGCGATCAGGGCGGTTGAGAGTGATTTCCACATAATTTCCATGCCACTGCGCAAGAATCGTATCGCTCATGGGCCGCTCGCTTTGCATTCGTTTCGATATTCTTCTTGCATTAACCGAACGGTTGGTCAATAAATTTCTCCGACGAAGTGCCGAATCCGGCTTTCGGCCGGTTGATGGTTACAAAAGTGACCATTAACGCATTAATGACTCATGTTTTGGAGGAGGAAACCAGTCATGAAACTCAACGGGATCAAAACGCTGTTGGCGACTGCTGCCCTGGCAGTATCGGGCAGCGTGGCATTTGCAGCGGACTACACCCTGACGATTTCCAGCTGGGCGCCGCCCACCCACGGAATCAACGCCAAGATGTGGCCCAAATTCGTCGAGATGGTTGAAGAGGCCACCGACGGCAAGGTGACCGCCGAGCTGAAGCTGGGCATCGCCCCGCCCCCGGCCCAGATGGACCTGATCATGGATGGTGCGGCGGATGCGTCGATCATCTTCCACGGTTATCAGCCGGGCCGTTTCGTGACGACCAAGCTGATCGAACTGCCGGGTTATGAGGGTTCGGCCGAGGCCGCCTCGGTCGCGTACTGGCGGGCCTATGACAAGTATCTGAAGGCGGCCGACGAACATCGCGGCGTCAAGGTCATCGCACTGCACACCCACGGCCCGGCCCAGCTGCACACCAGCAGCCCGGTGACCTCGATGGACCAGATTTCGGGCCTCAAGGTTCGTATCCCCGGTGGTGTCGGTGGCGACGTAGGCACCGCACTGGGTGCGACCGGCATCCAGGTTCCGGCCCCCAAAGTCTATGAAACGCTGGCCTCAAAGGCCGCCGATGGCGTGGTCATGCCGTTCGAATCGCGCAAGGGCTTCAAGCTGACCGAGGTTGCCCCGAACGTCTATGAGATGCCGGGCGGCCTGTATCGCGGGTCGTTTGCCTTTATCATGAACGAAGACACGTTTGCCGACCTGCCGGAAGACATACAGCAAGCACTGGAGGAAAACGTGTTCGGCGAGCCGCTGAGCCGCGAAATCGGCAAGATCTGGGACGAGATCGACGCCATCGGCCGGGATGAGACCCAAGCCACCGAAGGCAACGCCATCCAAGAGGCCAGCGCCGAGGACATGGAAAAGTTCGCGACGATCGCCGAGGGCGTCCGCGCCAAGGTCATTGCCGAGGTCAACGAAGCCGGCGTCGATGCGCAAGCCGCCTATGACATGATCAAGTCAGAAATGTCCTCGAACTGATCTTTGATGCGGGGCGGCACTGGCCGCCCCCATCCAGCCCCTTCCGGAGCCACCCGATGACCCCTCTCATCCAGCTTGTACGGCGCGCCAGCGTCCTGCCGGTGATTGTCGCCTGCACGGCCCTGTTCATCCTAATGGTGATGACCTTCTGCGACGTGATCTTGCGGTCGGTCTTCAACGCGCCGATCGAGGCCGCCACCGAACTGACGCGCATCCTGATGGCGATTCTGGTATTCTCGGTGCTGCCCATCATCTCGGTCACCAACGGGCATATCGCCGTGGACCTGACCGACGGTATCTTCCACCGCCTGCGGCTCAGCCGCCTTCGCGACGCGGTGATCTATATTCTCAGCGGCGTCATGCTGTACTGGCCGGTCCAGCGCGTCTGGGTCCTGGCCGAGCGCGCCCGCGATTACGGCGATGTTACCGAATATCTCAGCATCCCGACCTACCTCGTTGGCTGGTTCATCACTGCATCGGTGGCGATCACCGCCGTGGTGATGATCATCACCGGCCTGCTGCACCTTTTCGCACCCAAAACCCTGACGGGAACCTCCCAATGACCGCTGCACTGATTGGTTTTGCCCTTGTCCTGATCCTGGTGCTAATGCGCCTGCCCATTGTCTTTGCCATGGGGCTGGTCGGTACGCTGGGCTTCGCCTATGAACGCGGCGGCTCGATCTTTGACGAGCGCGGGCTGAAGGCCGCGATGTCGATGGTTGGCCGCCAGATCACCGATACCGCGCAGGATTACGGCCTGTCGGTCGTGCCGCTGTTCATCCTGATGGGCCTGTTCGTCAACAAGGGTGGCATGGCGCGCGAACTTTATGCGGTTTCCAACGCTTTTCTGGGCCACATGCGCGGCGGTATCGCCATGGCGACCGTGGCGGCCTGCGGCGGGTTCTCGGCGATCTGCGGATCGTCGCTGGCCACCGCTGCGACCATGTCCAAAGTCGCCATGCCGCAGATGCGCCGTTACGGTTATTCCGACGAGCTCTCGACCGCCTCGATCGCAGCCGGCGGAACGCTGGGCATCCTGATCCCGCCCTCGGTCATCCTGGTCATCTATGGGCTGCTGACCGAAACCTCGATCGGCAAGCTGTTCATGGCCGGCATCATTCCCGGCGCACTGGGCATCCTGTTCTACCTGTTCGCCGTGCGCTGGACCGTCTGGCGCAACCCGGAGGCCGGCCCGGCCGGTGAACGCGCAAGCTGGGGCGAGCGCATCAGCGCGCTGGGGTCCGTCTGGGCGGTGCTTCTGCTGTTCTTCCTGGTGATCGGCGGGCTGTATGGCGTGTTCGATTTCGAACCACTGAACCTGACCTTTTCGCCGACCGAGGCCGCTGGCATGGGCGCCACCGGCGCCTTTCTGATCGCGCTGTTCCGCGGCGGGCTGACCGTGGGATCGACCTTCGAGGTGCTGAAGGAAACCTGCTTTACCGCAGCCGCGCTGTTCGCGGTGCTGATCGGTGCGCAGATCTTTTCGAACTTCATCAACCTGGCCGGCCTGCCCGAGGCGCTGATCGCCATGGTCACCGCTTATGACGTGGCGCCGTTCGTGGTGATCCTCATGATCCTCGGCATCTACATCATCCTGGGCTGCGTATTCGAATCCCTGTCGATGCTGCTGCTGACGGTTCCGATCTTTTTCCCGCTGGTGACCTCGCTGGGCTATGACCCGATCTGGTTCGGCATCGTCGTGGTGGTGGTAACCGAGATTTCGCTGATCACCCCGCCGGTGGGCCTGAACGTGTTCATCCTGAAAGGCGTGGTGGGGGATGTCTCGACCGGCACGATCTTTCGCGGCGTGACCCCGTTCTGGGTGGCCGACATCTTCCGCCTGGCGCTGATCGTTCTGGTTCCGATCGTGGTTCTGTACCTGCCGCAACAGATGGGCGCGCTGGGTCACTGAGCACATTTCGCCGCGCAAGGCGGCCCCAATACAGGAGCATTTCATGTCTCTGAAACAGATTTCCAGTTTCGCCGCGGGCCAGTGGGTTGCGCCCGGAGCCGGGGCCCGCACCATCGCCTCGGCGATCACCGGAGAGCCCTTTGCCACCGCCGGAAACGACGCGCTGGACGTGCAGGCGATGCTGGCACATGCCCGCGACGTGGGCGGGCCTGCTCTGCGCCGGCTGACTTTCCATGAACGCGCCAAGATGCTCAAGGCGCTGGCGCAGGCGCTGTCGGAACAGAAACAGGCGCTCTATGACCTCAGCTTTGAAACCGGCGCCACGCAGAAGGATCATCTGATCGACATCGACGGCGGCATCGGCACCATGTTCGTCTTTGCCTCGAAAGGGCGGCGCGAGATGCCCGACGGCCATGTCTATCTGGATGGCGATGTCGAGCAGCTGTCGCGGAACGGCACCTTCTTGGGCCAGCACGTCTGCACCCCGTTGCAAGGGGTCGCGGTGCATATCAACGCCTTCAACTTCCCGGTCTGGGGGATGCTTGAGAAACTGGCCCCCACCCTGCTGGCCGGGGTTCCGGCGATCGTCAAGCCGGCCACCAACAGCTGCTACGTCACCGAACTGGCCGTGCGGATCATGCTCGACAGCGGCATCCTGCCCGACGGCGCACTGCAGCTGGTCTCGGGCGGGCTGGGCGACATGCTGGATCATTTGACCTGTCAGGACGTGGTCAGTTTTACCGGCTCGGCCGACACCGCGATGAAGCTGCGGCAGAACCCGGTGATCTTGACCAACTCGGTGCGGTTCGTGGCTGAGCAGGACAGCCTGAACGCCTCGATCCTTGGCCCCGACGCGGCACCCGGCACGCCCGAATTCGACCTGTTCGTCAAGGAAGTCGTACGCGAGATGACGACGAAAGCCGGGCAGAAATGCACCGCCATCCGCCGCATCATCGCACCCCAGGCGCAGGTCGAGCCGCTGATCGCCGCGATCTCGGGCAAGCTCGAGCAGACCACGATCGGCGATCCGCGGCTGGACGGCACGCGCATGGGCGCGCTGGTGTCGAACGGGCAGAAGGCCGACGTTCTGGCCAAGGCCAGCCTCATCGGGCAAGAAGCCGAACGTGTATTCGGCGACCCGGATGCCTTCGAGGTGATCGGCGCCGACGCCACAAAAGGCGCCTTCGTACCGCCGATGCTGTTTCACTGCGCCGATCCCGACGCCGCCAAGCATGTGCATAACACCGAGGCGTTCGGCCCGGTCTCGACCATCATGGGCTACCGCGATCTGGACCACGCCATCGCGCTGGCCAATCGCGGCCAGGGGTCGCTGGTCACCTCGCTGATCACCCATGACCCCGAGGTCGCGCGCCAGGTGGTGATGGGCGCGGCTGCCTTCAACGGGCGGATCTACATCAATGACCGCGACTCGATGCAGGAATCCACCGGCCATGGCTCGCCCCTGCCGCACATGGTCCATGGCGGTCCCGGCCGCGCCGGCGGCGGTGAAGAGATGGGCGGCGTGCGCGGCGTGAAACACTACATGCAGCGCACGGCCTTGCAGGGCTCGCCCCGGATGCTGGCGACGATCGGCCGGAAATGGATCCCCGGCGCGCCCGAGATCCAAGGCCCGGCGCATCCCTTCACCCGCAACTTCGGGGAACTGCAGATCGGTGAGACGCTGCACACGGCGCCTCGGACCATCACGCTGGACGACATCGAACATTTCGCCCATTTCACAGGCGACACCTTCTATGCCCACATGGACGAGGACGCGGCGGCCAGAAACCCGTTCTTTCCGGGCCGGGTGGCGCATGGCTATCTGCTGCTGAGTTTTGCCGCCGGCCTGTTCGTCGAACCGAACGAGGGGCCGGTGCTGGCCAATACAGGGCTGGACGGCCTGCGCTTCATGAAGCCGGTCGTGGCCGGCGACAGCATCAACGTCCGCCTGACGGTCAAGCAAAAGACCCGCCGCACCGACGACTATGGCGAGGTGCGCTGGCACGTGACCCTGACCAATCAGGATGACGAGAAGGTCGCCGAATACGAACTGCTGACCATGAACGCCTACTGAGCGCACGGCAAAGTGTTTTTCTTGCACCGCCAGGCCGGATAGACTGAGTGTATGACCAACGCGCATCCGTGGTTCACCAAGGCCGTGGCCGAATTGGCCGACCCGCAGAATCAGCGGGTCTGGTCGATCATCGTGTCGCTGTTCGGCGACATGGCGCAGGAGCGCGGCGCCAAGATATCGGGTGGGGCGCTGGGCCGCATCATCGAACCGATGGGCATCAAGCCCGAGGCGATCCGCGTCGCCCTGCACCGTCTGCGCAAGGATGGCTGGATCGAAAGCGACCGGATCGGGCGCGTCTCGATGCATTTCCTGACCGAATATGGCCGCACGCAGTCGGCCCGGGTCACCCCGCGCATCTATGCCCGCGACCCTGCGCCAGATGCGCCGTTGCACCTTCTGATCGCCGAGGATGGCACCGGCACCCGGCTGCTCGAGGACATTCTGCTCAGCCACGATTACACGCCGATCGCGCGCAACGCCGCGTTGGGATCGGGGGCACCGCCCGAGGACCAGGACGAGCTGCTGATCCTTGAGGTTACTGCCCGCTCGGTTCCGCAATGGGTGCATGAAAAGCTGTTCCCGTCGGATCTGCGCGCGGCTTGCCGATCCTTGCACGAGACCGTCCGCCACGTGTCCCAAGAGCGCACGGCCAGTTGGGAGCCCACGCCCTGTCAGATCGGCACCCTGCGCACGTTGATCGTGCACCGGTGGCGGCGCGTCGTTCTGCGTCTGCCCGACCTGCCCGACGGTTTCTGCCCGCCGGACTGGACCGGCCCGGCCTGTCGTGCGCAGGTGTTCCGCCTGCTGGACCAACTGCCGCGCCCCCGGCCCGGCGACCTGAATGACGACTGATCCGGCGGTGGGTTCCTCTTGGTGCCGCTCTTGGCCTATCCTCATGGGCGACACGCCCTGACACGAGGCCCTGCCGATGACCCTGCTGCCGATCGCCGTGACCGCAGTCTGCCTGCTGCTCATCGGGCTGCACCTGTGGACACGCTACCTGACGAAGACAGGCACCAGACGCGTGCCGCAGGCGGGGCGGATCGTGCCGGTTGACGGTGGCAGTATCCACTATGTCGCCGCGGGCGACCCGTCCAGACCGGCCCTTGTGATGATCCACGGGCTGACCGGGCAGTTGCAGCACTTCACCTATGAAATGGCCGACCGGCTGACCGACAGGTATTACGTGATCGCGCTGGACCGTCCCGGCTGCGGGTATTCGACCCGAGATTGCGCGCGGCTGGCAACCCTGCCCGAACAAGCCCGCATGATCCACGAGTTCCTGCAGGCGATCCACGTCAAAGACCCGCTTCTGGTCGGACACTCCCTTGGCGGAGCGGTTTCGTTGGCCATGGCGCTGGACTACCCCAACCACGTCCGCGGTCTGGCCTTGCTGGCGCCGTTGACGCATCGGGTGCCCGAGACCCCTGCCATCTTCAAGGCGCTGGAGATCCGCAGCGAAAGGGTGCGCCATCTGATCGCCAACACGATCGCGGTGCCGCTGGCCAGACTCACGGCGCCGCATGTCATCGACCAGGCCTTCGCCCCCGAGCCGGCGCCGGATGACTTTCTGGACCGCGCCGGGGGCGCCCTGGGCCTGCGGCCGTCGGCCTATGTGACCGGATCGCAAGATTTGGCCGGTGTGGACGCGAGCATTGACTCGCAGGTCGCGCGCTATGGCGACTTGCGGGTTCCCGGCGGGATCCTGTTCGGCGCCGACGACCCGATCCTGTCGCCGGAATGCCAAGGCGCATCCATGGCTGACTTCGGTCTCGTGTACGAGCGGCTTGCAGGGCGGGGCCACATGATTCCGATGACGGCGCCCGATGACTGCGCAGATTTCGTCCGTCGCGTCGCAAACAATGCTCCGCGAACCGACCCGACGCCTTCCAAACCGAGACAGGCCTGACCAGAAAGAAATCTGGTGGATTGAGTATTTTTCCCTCTTGACCCTCTCGGGCACCTCCCGTAAATCGCCACTCACCTTGGCGGAGTAGCTCAGTTGGTTAGAGCAGCGGAATCATAATCCGCGTGTCGGGGGTTCAAGTCCCTCCTCCGCTACCACCACCTCCCACCTGTTTCGAACGGTCTGAAACGAAGGCGCTGAGCCGCCCCTTCACCTCGACCGGCACACCGTTTTCCTCGGCCGGAGAGACAGCGATCTCCGAGATAGAACTGCGCACGGCTTCACGTGCTTTCGGATTCGGATACCGAAGATAACTTTGTAGCGTTTGTTGCGCTCCGCCTCAGGGTCACATGTTATGTAGTCGACGATCGGCGTCACAACGCTCGCTTGAGCCAGCGTCTGGATCCGCCCCATGCCAGGATCGGCTTTGCCAAGACGCTTTGTTTTGTCATTTAGGGGCCCTTCCTCGAACCCTTAAAGGGCGTGCTCGATCGCAGATTTCGACTGGACCCTGCCGGCCCCACCGCAGAAACAGGTCCGGCAAAGCTATGGGCTACAGGCGAGAAGTGTATAGATGAATTGCCCTGATCGATACGAAGAAAGCGCCAATGCTGATGTGAGATCGAAGCCGACACCATCGATTCTCCGGAACAAATAAACCTTGATTGGTGAAACGCTGACCATCAGCATAGTCTGGGTAACCCCATCGGAGTTGATTGTGCCAGAACGCGAAGCCACAAATCTGCTCAGACCGCCGTACACAGCAAGATGATACGGCCGTCTCCAGAGTTGCTTGCGATTTCGCGCCGGATGCATCAGGCCATCCTCACCCGCAACACCGAAATTCTGCCGGGCTTTTTCTCTACCGCCGAAGAAATGCGCTTCATTGGCACGGCCGAGAACGAATATTGGAACGGTTCGGTTGTAAGCGAAGGGGTTGCCGACTTTTTCAGCGAAGTGCCTGACATACTTGCCGTGGAAGAAATCGAGGCCGAGGCGTTCGAGAACGGCGAAACCGGCTGGGCGTCTTTCGTTTATCGGGTCCACTTTTCAGGTTTGCCCGAACCCAGCCTTCAACGCGAAACATACGTGTTTGTTTTGGATGGGGCCCGGTGGAAAATAGTTCAGCGACATGGTTCTGCACCAGTACCAAACGCTGTTCATATGGGCACGGAACAAACAGCCATACAGCGGCTGGTCGATGCGGCGAGAGACGAAGGTCCGAAGCTGGAACAATCTGAGGGATTGGCTTCGATCCTGTTCACCGATCTGGAAGCCAGCACGGAATTGGCGGCTGCGTTGGGCGATGCACGCTGGTCGAGCCTGATCAATGACCACTTTCGCGATATTGCAGACATCGTGGAGGCGCAGGGCGGTCAGTTCGTGAAATCCCTTGGAGATGGCACGTTGTCGAGCTTCCCTTCGGCACAGCAAGCCTTGAAAGCTGCCGTTGAAATGCAGAAGGCCGTTGTTTCCCAAAATCAGGACCCGCAACTTGGTTTGCGCATCGGCATCCACACCGGAGAAGTCGTTCAGAATCGCGGTGACTTCTTTGGTGCTGTGGTAAACAAGGCTGCCAGGATAACAACCATGGCCTCTGCTGGTCAGATCTTGGTATCCAACGCCACATGCACCATGGCTGAGAACGCTCCGGACATGAAGTTTTCAGAGCCCGTATCTGTGTTTTTCAAAGGTTTTGAAGGAAGGCATTTGCTTCATAGGCTGGAATGGAAACGGTAAATTTGACGTTGCGCAGGCCGAATGTGGTCATCGCCGAATGAACGAAACGCCTGCACAGCGGTCGTTCATCCGAACTCCAAGATCCATGCTTGATCGAAACACCTGAAAGCTTGTGCAGAGCCGCCTCACAAATCCCTGATCCAGAACTGCAAAGGCTTTAGGGTTTCCGATGCCTCGCCCAGATCCTTCCACGAGAACTGGGCGATCACCCCGGGCAGCGGCCTGTACCCGCGCGCGCGCCAGAAATCGTCCAGCGGGCGGTAGGTTGCGGGCCGCATCGGGTGGTCGTCCGGACGCTGCACGCCGCAGAAGGCAGACTTGGCGAAGCCCAAGCCCCGCGCGTGACCCTCGCGCATATCAAAGAACGCATGTCCGACGCCCTGCCCCCTATACTCGGGTAGCAGTACGGATTCGGCGCAGTAGAAGATCTTCGACAACTCCAGCCCGGTGCCGTCGAAAGCGGCTGCGAAATCCTCGGCATGGTCGGCAAGCGGCGCGCCGGTCGCGGCCCCCACAAGCCGGTCGCCGTCAAAGGCGCCGACGACGATCGCCCGGTCGCTGTCACGATAGGATTGCAGGTATCTGCGCTCATAGTCCAGATCGCCGTCATAGAGATAGGGCCAGTCGCGGAACACCGAGATGCGCAGCCGCGCCACGTCGTCCAGCGCCGCCGACAACGCCTCGCCGGTCAGGGGGCGGACGGCAGTGACCTCAGCCACCCGACACCTGCTTCACCCAGTCAGCCAGGTTGTAATAGGTGGTCACGCGGGTGATCTTGCCGTCCTCGAGGTCAAAGAACGACCCGGCGGGCAGGCGATAGGTCTGACCCGAGGCCGCAGGCAGGCCGGCATCGGTTTCCAGATAGGTGCCGTTAACGATGTATTCGGCGGCGGCGCGGGTGCCGCCCTCGGCCTCGAAGATCACAATGTCGGTCAGGGTCTCGCGATAGCAGCGGTTCATATGCGCGCAGAATTCGGCGAATTTGTCTTTGCCGACGCGGATCTGGCCTTCGTTCACGTGATGGGCCACGTCGTCGGACAGGCAGGTCAGCATGCCGGCCACATCCCCGGCGTTGAAGGCATCGAAATAGGCTTGGACAGTCTGGGTCATGCGATCTCCGTAGGTTCCCCCCAGCGATCCTTCAGGTGCTTGATAATCTGATCGCGGGTCTGACGGTAGTGGTGTAGCTTTTCTTCGCGCGTCTCGCCCAGTCCGGTAGGGTCCATTATTGGCCAGTATTCGACATCCAGGTGAAAAACCCGCGTCAGTTCCAGCGCCTTGCGCTGGCTGGCTGGCGACAGGGCCACGATCAGATCGAAGGAGCTGAGATCGTCGCCCCATTCCTGCATCTCGTCGAACGACCGCGACCGGTGGCGTGACAGTTCCACGTCGATCTCTTGGCAGACGGCGATGCTGAACCCGTCGATTTCCAAGTCGTTGCGCACACCGGCCGACTGCACGTAGGTGCCCGTGCCATAGAATTTCTTCATGATACCTTCGGCCATGGGCGAGCGCACCGCGTTGTGGTCGCAGCAGAACAGGACCGAATGCGGCAGAGGCTTCACCCGTCAACCTCCGAAGTGCAGCACGCAGATCAGCGTGAACAGGCGGCGGGCGGTATCGGCGTCGATCTCGGCCTTGCCCTCCAGCCGTTCCTGCAGGACCCGACTGCCTTCGTTGTGGATGCCGCGCCGGGCCATGTCGATGGTTTCGATCTGGCTGGGCGGCAGGGTCTTTACCGCATCGAAGTAGCTTTCGCAGATCTGGAAGTAGTCCTTGACCACCTGCCGGAACGGGCCCAGCGACAGGTGGAACTCGGCGGCTTTCTGGCTATCTTCGGTGCTGACGTCGAACACCAGCCGCTTGTCGCGGATCGACAGCTGCAGGTGATAGGGGCCATCGGGCACCACTCGGTCGTCGCGCTTGGGCAGCGTGAACGAGTTTTCCTCGAGCAGATCATAGATGGCGACCTTGCGCTCCTGCTCGATTTCCGGTGTGGGCGGCGGCAGGTTTCGATCGTCCAGTTCGATATGCGAAATGCGGGTCATGGTCATCGACTTCCGTTCAGGTCAGGCCAGACCTAGCGCACCTATGCCCGCGGGACAACGCGCGAAACCGGCCGGACGCAAGGTTAGATGGGGTGATCGTTGGGGTCGATGCCGTGCTTGCGCAGCAAGGTGTCAACCAGCGAGCCGGGATTGATGTCGCGGTCCTTGAATATCTTGCGGAACCAGGACCCGTAGAAATGGATCGAAGTTTGGTTCTGCCAGTCCAGGAACTCAAGCTTGTCCTGATCCGGCTCGTTCCACAGTGCCCGGTGGCGCAGCGGAATCGCATACAGCGATTTCCGCGAGACGGCCTTGGCATGTTCCGGCGTCGGGAAAAGGTAGTGAAACAACATCGGCGGGCCAAAGCTGAAGATCGGCAGGCTCCAATAGGTCGAGCGCCCGAAGATCTGAAGATAGGCGCGCTGCTGTTCCTCGGGCCACCAGGGCGGCACCAGATCGCCGTCAAAGGCAAAGGCGCACATTTCGGCCAGGGCCGGGCTGTCGATCGGCAGGGCAAGAACGCCATTCATGATGCGTTGCCGCCTGCGGTTGGCCGCTGGAAACAAATAGCCCTGATCGGTCTGGAAAGGTTTGACCGCATAGGCGTCGGCATCGACCCATATCTGGTCGGTCTGCTGCAGCAGTTTCAGGCGGAACAGGTCCGCGTGCACGGCGACCGACCGCGTGATCGGATCGCGATAGATCTCGGGCGTATCGAAAATCTCGCGTGCGTCGCGGGCCTCGACGTAACTCGGAATGTCCTGCAACTCGCCATAATGATAGACGATCGGAGTCTGGCCGAGATCGGCAAAGGACTTCAGGCACAGATGCTCCAGAAAGCTGAAGCGCTCTCCGATCCAGAGGGTTGCGACACGTTCCAATTTCGGCTCCGGGTTTGTCCTAAGACATCACCGGTTAAAACGCACGGGTCGGACGACCACCGCAAGTGGTTTTGCGCCGGCCGCGGCAGTCCCGGGCCGGATGTGACCCCACCGCAATTGTCCCTAGATCACCCGTTCAGCCGCTTGAGCCGCGCCCCCACCGATAGCCCGTGCGCCTCAAGGCTTTCCGACTGCGCAAGCTGCTCGGCCGCCGGGCCAATGGCACGCAGAGCCTCGGGCGTCATGCGGCTGAGCGTGGTGCGCTTGAGGAAATCCATAACCGAAAGGCCCGACGAGAACCGCGCCGAACGCGCGGTGGGCAGCACATGGTTCGGGCCGCCGACATAGTCGCCGATGGCCTCGGGCGTGTACTGGCCCAGGAAAATGGCGCCGGCGTGGATCGTCTTTTGGCTGAGCGCCACCGGATCGGCCACGCACAGTTCCAGGTGTTCCGGAGCGATGCGGTTCGAAAGGTTCGCGGCCTCGTCCAGGTCGCGCACGGTGATGATGGCGCCATAGTCGCGCCAACTGGCCCCGGCGATCGTGCGGCGCTCGAGCGTTTCCAGCCGCTTGTCCACCGCCTCGGCCACCGCGCGGCCGAAAGCGGCGTCGTCGGTGATCAGGATGGACTGGGCGCTTTCGTCATGCTCGGCCTGGCTGAGCAGGTCCAGCGCGATCCAGTCGGGGTCGTTGTCCTTGTCGGCGATCACCAAGATCTCGGAGGGGCCCGCGATCATGTCGATGCCGACCTTGCCGAACACCCGCCGCTTGGCCGCCGCGACAAAAGCGTTGCCCGGCCCGGTGATCTTGTCCACCGGCGCGATGGTTTTGGTGCCATAGGCCAGCGCCGCAATCGCTTGCGCGCCGCCGATGCGGTAGATCTCGTCAACGCCCGACAGGCGCGCGGCCAGCAGGACCAGCGGATTGACCTGTCCGTCCGGCGTGGGCACCACGATGGCCAGACGTTCGACCCCCGCAACCTTGGCCGGGATCGCGTTCATCAGCACCGACGAGGGGTAAGAGGCCAGCCCGCCCGGCACGTAAAGCCCCGCGGCGGACACCGCCGACCAGCGCCAGCCAAGGGTCGCACCCGCCTCGTCGGTCCATTCACGATCCTGCGGCATCTGGCGTTCGTGATAGGCGCGGATACGCTTGGCAGCCAGTTCCAGCGCCGCGCGGTCCTCGACCGCGACATCTTCGATCGCGGCATCGATTTCCCCGGCCGTGAAGGCCAGGGTTTCCGGCGTCAGCTCCAGCCGGTCGAATTTCGCGGTCAGCTCGATCACGGCGGCATCGCCGCGCGACCGAACGTCCGCTATGATCTGCGCGACGACCGCGTCCACGTCCGGGCTGTCCTCGCGCTTGGCCGAGAGCAGGTCGGCGAAGGCGGTTTCGAAGTCGGGCGCAGTGGTATCAAGGAAAACGGGCATGATGGTGTCTCCGGCAGTCCTGCGGGGAATATCCGGGGGCGGCCCGCGCCTCAAGGGCTTAGATCAGGGGTGCAGCGATTTGCGCATCGGGTATCCGACGATCCAGCGCCCGGCGGTCCTGTGTCCACCCACCCGCGCGACAAGTAGAACCGGCGCGCGGCGGCGGTGCTGGTGACACGCGCCTCGGTCACGCCGAGGGCCGAGAGGCGCGATTCGCGATGCGAGAGCATGGCAGAGCTTGCGCCCTGCCCCAGGAAATCCGGGTCAACATAGTTGAGGGTGATCCGCCCGGTGCCCCGCCCCGGCTCAACCTCGCCCAGCGCCCCGACCGAGGCCAGCCTGCCATCCCCCAGCAACAGCCAGACCTCGCTATCCGAGTTCGGCAGGTCGTCCCGCAGCGCCTGCGGGGTCTTGTTCGCCGTCCAGCGGGCAATCACGTCCGGGGCGTTGCCGTGATCCTTGGTGCAGAGCCTCTCGATCGAGCGGGTCAGAACCCGACGCATCTCGAACACGTCGAACACGGTGGCACGGCGAATTTCAGCGCCTTTCGGCGCACCCGAGAAGGTCTGGGATATCCCGCGCTTGTTCCTCACCTAGACCGGGTGCTTGGGCGCATGCCCCGAGGGCGCGCGGTACGGGCGCGTGACGTCCCTGAGCGTGGCCTCGAGCGCCTCGACCGTCAGACGAATCGCGCCATCGCCGGCCAGCGTCAGCAGCACCTCGCCAGCACCGTCCTCGGCCGGGTGGAACTCGATATCCAGCAGCGACAGGATCAGGTCCTTGTCGGACCGGTTGATGCCCTGGCTGGCCACCGCCAGGACCGAATCGAACACCAGCACCGACTGCACCCGCTCGTAGGGGCGGTCGCGGCGCTCGGCGGCCTCCTTGTCTTCCCACCGGAACCGGTTGAGCAGCAGGGCGAAGCGGCGGCGGGCCGGTTGCCAGGTCATCTCGCTGGCCGGAAAGACGGCATCCTGCCCCAGCGCCGCGATCACCCGCAGGTCGTCGGCGTCCAACGCGCCCAGGTTCAGCGGCGCCTCGCGCCCATCTTCAAATGTTGCGTCTGCCATCAGCCCTTGATCCGTTCGATTTTGGCGCCCACGCCTTCCAGCTTGCGGACCACATGCTCATATCCGCGGTCAAGATGATAGACCCGGCTGACAAGTGTTTCGCCCTCGGCCGCCAGACCGGCCAGGATCAGCGAGACCGAGGCCCGCAGATCGGTGGCCATCACCGGCGCGCCCTTCAGGCGCTCGACCCCGGTCACCGTCGCGGTGCCGCCATGCACCTCGATCTGTGCGCCCATCCGCACCAGTTCGGGGGCGTGCATGAAGCGGTTCTCGAAAATCCGCTCCTCCAGCACCGAAACCCCATCGGCCGTGCACATCAGCGCCATCATCTGCGCCTGCAGATCGGTGGGAAAGCCGGGGAACGGCTCGGTCACCACGTCGACCGCACGCACCCGGCCATTTCTGCGCGAGACCTTCAGGCCCGCTTCCGTTTCCTCGACATCGACCCCGGCGGCAGTCAGCTTTTCCACGAAGGATTCGACCAGCGACAGGCGGCCACCCAGCAGCTCGACTTCGCCGCCGCAGATGGCGGGGGCCAGCATGTAGGTGCCCAGTTCGATCCGGTCGGTCACCACCTGGTGCGTCGCGCCATGCAGCCGGTCGACGCCCTGAATCTCGATGGTCGAGGTCCCCTCGCCCTGAATCTGCGCGCCCATCTTGCGCAGGCATTGCACCAGATCGACGATCTCGGGTTCGCGCGCGGCGTTTTTCAGAACCGTCGTGCCCTTGGCCAGCGTCGCGGCCATCACGATGTTCTCGGTGGCCCCCACCGACGCAAAGCGCATTTCATGCACCGCGCCCTTCAGCCCGTTCGGCGCCTTGGCGTGCAAGTAGCCGTCCTTCAGCTTAATCTCAGCGCCCAGGGCTTCCAGCCCTTCGACATGCAGGTCCATCGGCCGCGCTCCGATGGCGCAGCCGCCGGGCAGCGACACTACCGCCTGACCGAATCGCGCCAAGAGCGGCCCCAGAACGAGGTTCGAGGCACGCATCTTGCGCACGATCTCGTAATCGGCGGTGTGGCTGGTCAGGTCGTGGCTGGACATCGCCAGAACCTGCCCGTCCTGCAGGGCCGACACCTCGGCCCCCAGCGACTGCAGCAGCGCGGTCATGGTCTTGATGTCGCTCAGACGCGGCGCGTTGGTCAGCGTGAGCGGTTCTTCGCTGAGCAGCGTGGCCGGCATCAGTGTGAGGCAGGCATTCTTTGCCCCCGCGATCGGGATTCGGCCATGAAGCGGCCCGTTGCCCGTTACAAGAATCGAATCCATCTGCTCTAGCCCTTGTTCTGACCGGCCTTGCCGTCCGAGCCCGCCCGCGCCTTGGCCTGCGCCTTGCGCCGCGCGAGATTCGCCTTGAGAGCGGCCTTGAGCCGATCCTCGCGCGTATCGCCGGATTTGCCGTGTTTTTTGGGTGAATTTTTGTCTGACATGATCTTTCTCTACAGGAGGTGAAAAAAACCGTCCAGAGACCCTTGCGCCCCGTTTCGTTTGAGTCTAATCACCCGCCCACAACGCTGCTGTAGCTCAGAGGTAGAGCACTCCCTTGGTAAGGGAGAGGTCGAGAGTTCAATTCTCTCCAGCAGCACCATCTCTCTTGAAATTGTGGGATTTAGACGTGTTGCGGCGTAGCTTGCGCGGCACGGTGTAGTGCTGTACCCAACCCGCAGCAGAGGTATTTCCATGACTCCGAAACGTCTTGTTTTTCATGTAGGGCTGCCCAAAACGGGCACGACATCCATTCAAAGGTACCTTGTCAGACATGCTCCGCAGCTGCGGGAGGCAGGCATCGCCTTTCCGTTCGATCTGTCCAGGCGCCCGAAAGGTGCAAATGGAAACCCGATTGGCGTCCCCCAAATTGACGGGTCAGAGTATTTTTTCAAAACGCCTAGGCGGGACGTCCCGGCCACATCGATCGATTGGGCACAGGAACTTCGCGAGTTTGCCGAGTCCGAACACTTGCACTCTTTTCTGATCTCGGATGAGACCCTCTTCAATTCTGTGCAAGGCCTTCGTACCGAAGTATTTTCCGGCCTGCCCAAAAACATCGAAGTCATTTTTCTGGCCTACCTGCGCCACCCCGTTGACTTCATCAACTCCAGAGTATTGCAAAGCATCACCGGAAGCGATGACCCGTATTCCCGGTTTTTGAAGTCTCTGCCGGGATTTGCCAGACGATATGTTCAGTATGGATATATAGACTCGCTCACAGAATATGCTCGGCACGGAACGACGCTGGTTCGCTCCTACGAACATGCGGCCCGGACCGGAGTCGTGCGCGACTTCTGTCAGGCTCTGAACATCCCGCATCTGGAAGACGGGCCAGAACAATACGCCAACACCAAATCATTCGGCTACAAGACCGGACTTGTGCTGATGGGCTGCCGAAAAGAACTGGGCGTGTTCAACAAGAAGCGCAACGATGAAAGCCAGTCCCGGTTCTTCAGCGTCGGGGACGAAGTCGACGATTCGAAGAAGACCTTTCTTCCCGCCAAGGTCTTTGACGATGTGCTTGCAAAATGGGACGAAGAACGCCCCCTGATCGAGGCACGGTTCAACGTCTCGCTGCAGGCGACCACGAAACAGAAACCTGCACCTGACCATCTGAATATTGACCAGCCTTTTGCCCAAGCATTCCAGAATGCCGCCCGAGGTATTTTCGACCCCGAAGAAGAAAGGCTTCTGGAAAGCGCCTTGAACACTGCCCAGCAGGGTTTTGAAATCTTCAAGGACTACCAGCCGGCAACCAGCCCCGAACCGATTGCTGCACCTCCGCAGAAAAATAGAGGCTGGTTTACACGGATCTTTGGAAAACGGGCCGCAGACTGACCAATTTCCGCGCCAAAATCGCACGGTTTGCCTCTGCATCCTCCAGATTCAAGCAGCGCGCTGGCCATGACGAACCGAAGCGTCATGTTGACGCGACGTCAGGATGCAAACGGGCAAAATCACAAAATTATGACACCTTTCGGCACCACATATGCCCATATTCGGATACAGGTGGAACTCACCCCTGCTGATCTGTTTTATGGTGTTTTTTTAACGAGGGGGTACTTCGGCAGGGCCAGGGGAAGGACCGATCATCAGGCCCTGTCGCCGAAATGACCGTGTCTTTCCCCGCCTAGCCGCCCCGCAACCTCTGCATCAGATAGACCTCGGCCCCGTCGGGAATGGGTTCGGACAGACCCGCTGCAATGATCCTGCCATTGACGGCAATGGACACGCCCGCATCGATCGGCGCCTGCAATTGCGAATGGAGACGCACCAGTTCGCGCAGCAGCTCGCCGGTTGTCTCGGCCTCAACCTCGACCACCTCCTGACCCCCGGTCAGAGACCGGAGGCCGGACCAGAGATGGACCTCAACCATTGTCCTTGAGCGCGGCCAGAATGCGCGGCGGCGACATCGGCAGTTGCCGCATCCGCACGCCCGCCGCGTTCGAAACCGCATTCGCGATGGCCGCCAGCGGCGGCACGATGCCGGTTTCACCCACGCCGCGCACGCCGAACGGGTGGCCGGGGTTGGGCACTTCGACGATCACCGTGTCGATCATCGGCAGGTCGCTGGCCACCGGAATACGATAGTCGAGGAACACGGGGTTCTGCAGCCGACCATCCTCGCCATAGATGTATTCCTCGTTCAGCGCCCACCCGATGCCCTGCGCAGCGCCGCCCTGGTACTGGCCCTCGACATAAGCGGGGTGGATCGCCTTGCCTGCGTCCTGGATGACCGTGTAGCGGGTGATAGTGGTCTTGCCGGTTTCGGGATCGACCTCGGCATCGACGATATGGGTGCCAAAGGACACGCCTGCGCCTTCGGGGGTCGCCTCGAAATGCCCCGAGATCGGGCCGCCGGTGCGCCCCATGTCAGCGGTGATCTCGGCCAGCGGCAGCGGGTCGAAGTCGCCCGCGTTGGGGCCGGATGGCACCGCGCAGCCGTTTTCCCATTTCACCGCGTCCACGGGGATGCCCCATTTGGCCGCCGCGCGTTCGCACAGTTTCTCGACCGCGTGCTGCGCCGCCTTTATCGTGGCCAGACCGCTGGCATAGGTCACGCGCGAGCCGTGGCTGACGTCGTTGTAACCCAGCGTGGCGGTGTCGGCGATGGTCACGCGGATGTTCTCGTACGGGATGCCCAGCACTTCGGCCGCCATCAGCGCCATCGACGCGCGCGAGCCGCCGATATCGGGCGTACCGACCATCAGCTGCGCCGAGCCGTCTTCGGACAGGGCCAGCGACACCGACGTCTCGCCGCCGTGGTTGAACCAAAACCCGCAGGCGATGCCGCGCCCCTGACCCGGCTTCAGCGGCGCGGAATAATGCGGGTGGGCCTTGGCGGCCTCGAGCGTCTCGACCAGGCCGATCCGGTCATAGGTGGGGCCATAGCTGGCCTTGGTGCCCTCGCGCGCTGCGTTCTTGAGGCGCACCTCGATCGGATCGAGGCCCAATTTCTTGCACAGCTCGTCAATGACCGACTCTACCGCAAACGCCCCCATCGGCGCGCCGGGCGCGCGATAGGCGGCCTGTTTCGGGCGGTTGGACATCACGTCATACCCCACCTGGCGCACGTTGGTCAGGTTGTAGGGGGCAAAGGCGCACATCGCGGTCATGTCGCCTGGCGCGCCCGGAAAGGCACCGCCTTGCAGGCGGAACACGCCCTGCGCGGCAGTAATGGTGCCATCCTTTTTCATGCCGATCTTGACGTCCATCGAGGCCGAGGCAGTCGGCCCCGTGGCCCGCAGAACCTCTGACCGGGACATCACGATCTTGACCGGACGGTTGGCCTTGCGCGACAGCGCCAGCGCCACCGGTTCGATGAATACGGTGGTCTTGCCGCCGAACCCGCCGCCGATTTCCGATGCGGTCACGCGCAGCTGCGCGGTTTCGATCCCCAGCAGCGCGGCACAGGTCTTCTGCACGATCCAGTGGCCCTGCGTACAGCACCACAGCTCGCCCTTGCCGTCAGCGCCCAGCGAGGCAAGGCAGGCGTGCGGTTCGATATAGCCCTGGTGGGTGGCCTCGGTGACGAAGTGATCCTCGATCACCAGATCGGCCTCGGCAAAGCCCGCCTCGACATCGCCGTGACCGCTTTCGTGATAGCGCACGACGTTGGGATGCATGCCCTCGGGCACCGAATAATCGGCCGCGCCTTCGCGGATCACCGGTGCGTCGGGCGCCATAGCCTTGTCCACGTCAGTGACGTGAGGCAGCACCTCGTATTCGACCTCGATCAGCTTGAGCGCATCCCGCGCCGCCAGCGCCGAACTGGCCGCAACCGCCGCCACGGCATGCCCGTCATAGAGCGCCTTTTCCCCGGCCATGACGTTTTCCAGAACGTTCCAGAATTCGCCCTCAAGCCCCGGCTTGAACGGGACATCGGCGAAATCGGCGCGGGTGACCACGGCCTTCACGTCCCGATGCGCCTCGGCCTTCGAGGTGTCGATCCGGACGATCCGCGCATGGGCGTGGGGCGAGCGCAGGATGGCGCCGAACAGCATGCCCGGCGCGGTCACGTCGGCCCCGAACCGGGCGCGGCCCGTGACCTTGTCCAGCCCGTCGGGGCGGTTCGGGCGGGTGCCCACGAAGGTGAAGTGCGACTTGCGATCGTCGAGTGCCATTACGAAGCCTCCCGCAGCTCGGCGGCCGTGTCCAGAACGGCGCGGATGATCTTGTCATAACCCGTGCAGCGGCACAGGTTGCCGGCCAGCCAATAGCGGGCCTCTTCCTCGGTCGGGTCGGGGTTCTTTTCCAGCAGCGCCTTGGCGGCGACCAGAACGCCCGGCGTGCAGACCCCGCATTGCAGCGCGGCATGTTCGATGAACTTGCGCTGCAGCGGGTGCAGGGTTTCGCCCTCGGCCATGCCTTCGATGGTTTCGATTTGCTTGCCTTCGGCCTCGACCCCCAGCACGAGGCAGGAACAGACCAGCCGCCCGTCCAGCGTGACCGAGCAGGCCCCGCAATCGCCGGTGCCGCAGCCTTCCTTGGCGCCGGTCAGGTTCAACTTGTCGCGCAGACAGTCCAATAGGGTTTCGCGCGCGTCGCACAGGTATTCGACCGTGTCGCCATTGACGGTGGTGGTGACGTGATGCTTGGTCATGCGGTCTCTCCCTTGGCGCGGGCATAGGCGATTTTCGCGGCGCGTTTTGCCAGAACGCCGGCCACTTCGGTGCGGAATTCGATCGTGCCGCGTTTGTCGTCGATGGGTTTGCAGGCGGCCGAGGCGGCGGCGGCCAGCGCCGCCAACGCGGCATCATCCAGCGTGGTGCCGATCAGCGCCCGGGCGCAGTCTTCGACAAGCAGGACGGTAGGCGCCACGGCGCCCAGCGCAACACGGGCCTCGGTGATGGTGTCGCCATCGATGCGCAGGTTCACGCCCACTCCGACCACGGCGATGTCCATCTCGGTGCGCGGAATGAAGCGCAGATAGGCGTCACCGCCGTTCTCGCCCCGCGCCGGGATGTGCAGGGCCGAGATCAGTTCGCCCTGCGCCAGCGAGGTCTTGCCGGGGCCGGTCGGGATGTCCTCGACCGCCACGACCCGATCGCCCGCGGGGCCGGTCACCGTCACGCTCGCCCCCGCAGCAACCATGGCCGGAACGGAATCGGCGGCGGGCGAGCCATTGCACAGGTTGCCAACCGGCGTGGCACGGCCCTGAATCTGGGTCGAGCCGATCAGGTCCATCGCCTCGACCACACCAGGCCACTCTCGGCCCAGTTGGGGGTGTTCGTTCATCTCGGCACCGGTGACGGCCACGCCCAGCGTCCAACTTCCGTCGGCGTGGCGGGTGATGTCGCGCACCCCGTCGATGGTCTTGATGTCGATCAGGGTGTCGGGGGTCACGATCTCGGACCGCAGTTGCACCAAGACGTCGGTGCCGCCGGCCAGAAACCGCGTGATGCCCGTTGCATGGGCAGCCAGATCCGAAGCTTCGGCAAAGCTGGCGGGGCGGTGATATTGCATGATTGTACCTCGCGCCTGTTGGTCAGGGTTCACTGGGTTTGGGGCGACGTTAGAGCAGCCGCGCGGCGGCGTCCATGGCCCGCGCGACCTATTTTTTTGCCTGCAAATGTCGCTTTCCGACCGGGGTCAGAGGTCGATCTCGACCACCCCGCCCGGCTCGGCCGCGCGGCTCTGGCACAGAATCAGCGCCGATTCCCGCTGCTTGTTCGACAGGACGAAATCGCGATGCTCGACCTCGCCCCCGATCAGCCCGCATTTGCACACGCCGCAGATGCCGTCGGCGCATTTCACGTCGACATGGATGCCGGCCTCGTTCAGCACCTGCGCCGCGTCCTTGTCGGCGGGCACCTCAAGGTCACGCCCTGACCGTGCCAACCGCAGGGTGAACGGGTGGTTTTCATATTCGGGCTGCTCGGGCACCGAGAAATACTCCAGATGCCGGGCCACCTCGGGCCAGCCCTGACGTTCGGCAGCCTGCATCACCGCCTCCATGTACCGGTCGGGGCCGCAGGTATAGACATGCCAGCCGTCGCGATAGCCCGCCAGGATCGAGTCCAGATCGGCGCGGGTGCCTTCGTCCGAGACATGCAGATGCACGTGGTCCGCCCAGGGCGCGGCAGCCAGATCGGCCAGATACCCGGCCTTTTCCCGTGAGGGGACGGAATAGTGCAGATCGAAATCGCGCCCCAGCGCGTGCAGGCGATGGGCGAAGGCGATCATTGGGGTAATCCCGATGCCGCCGCCCATCAGCAGGGTGCGGGTGGCGGTTTCGTCCAGTTCGAAATGGTTGATCGGTTTTGACACGAACACCTTGCGGCCCGGCGTGAAGATCCGGTGCAGCAGGGCCGATCCGCCGCGGCCCTGATCCTCGCGCAGGACCCCGATCTGATAGGTCATGCGGTCGGCCGGGTCTCCGGACATCGAGTATTGCCGCAGGAATTCCGGCGCCACCAGCACATCCAGATGCGCGCCGGCCGTCCAATCCGGCAAGGGCGCACCATCTGGGGTGGAAAACTCGTATTTGGTGACATCTGCCGTCATCTTTTCGACCTTAGACAGCACCAACTGCATCACCGGCGCATCGCCCGAGATGGTGTAGCGGTGGATGACCGACACATCGCCCGCGGCCAGCTGGGCCTTGTATTCCTCGGCCGTGACCATGGCCTGATAGGCGGCGATCCCGGCCTCGCGATCCATCGCAAAGGGGTAGGGCCAGGGATGCGGCGCAAGCGGGGCGGGATAGACGGCCAGGGTCTGGTCCTCGTATTTCAGGTCCAGATCCTTTTGCAGGCCGCGCCGGTTCAACGGGTGTTTCGTGGGGCGATAAGCCCCGTCGGACTGAAGCTCCAGATCCCACCACCATTTCTTGGTGTCGTTCAGCCCGCCATTGCCCAGCGCATCGTCCAGTTTCGCCAGCGCGGGCGCGGCAGCGGGGATGTTCATCGCGGCCCAGCGGAAGGGGCGCTCGGCAAAGATGCCTTCGAGGTTCCACGGGCAGGTCTTCATGCAGCGCCCACACATCGCACCGCCGGGCGTGGTGATCCGGTAGGTGGCGCATTTCTGGCTGTCGGATTTCCAGATCTCGTAGCCGTTGAACATCAGCTTGGGCCCAGCGGTGATCGCCCCCGAGGGGCATTCGCGAGCGCATTTGTTGCAGCTCTCGCAGAATCGCTGCAGGCCGAAGTCGATGGGCTTGTCATGCGCCATCGGCATGTCGGTCGTCACGACGCCCGACTTGAGGCGCGGGCCGAGGTAGGGGTTCAGGATCACCTCGCCGATGCGGCTGACCTCGCCCAGCCCGGACAGCAGCAACAGCGGCGGCTGCAGCACCTCGCCATCCATCACCGTATGCGCCTTGGCCTTGTAGCCCAGGTTGCGGATCTGCTGGGCGATCACACCGCCCAGAAGCGAGAACCGCAGATAGGCGCGCATCGACTGGGCGACGCTGATCCAGTCATCGCCCGAGGCGCCCTCCATCGTCTCATAGCCCTGGTCGATAATCATGCTGACGGCCTGATCGTGGGGCGGCACGATTTCCTCGCCGGTGGCGTCGTGGGAATACCAAGCCCACTCGGGGCACCGGCTGAGGCCCACGGCATCGACGCCCAGGAAATAGCTGGCCGCCTTCAGGTTGGCGGCGTTGCGATCTGCGTCATTGGGTTTGGGGCCATCGGCGCTGTCGCCGTCCTGCAGCAGGACGAACGCCCCCAGTGCACGCCTTTGCGCGAAGCTGGGCGCGGATTTTCGGACGTAATGCCCGCCTTTGGCCGCATCCTGCAGCGGTTTGCCCATATCGCCGAACTGCGCCCGCGCGAACATATCGGCGCGTTTGGGCACGCGGGCCACGTTTGCCTCGTCGATATAGGTGGTCGGGCTGTCCACGCGTTTGAGCGTCTCGAACGGGTGCGCGCCATCGGCATAGCGGCGGTGGGCGAAAGGGTCGCGGTTCAGCGCGTTTTTGGCGAAGCCCGCGCCCAGCCACCACGCGGGGCCTTGGGTTCTGAACCACGGCTGCCGGTCGCGCGGGGCCAGCGGGCGATCATGGGCGATTTCCATCTCGGTGGTCACAGCGGCCAAGCCAAACCGATGCCCCAGCCAAGGGGCCACGGCGGTGCCATCCTCGGCCCAGACCAACCCGGCTGCGGCGGCAAGGCGCGGCAGGTCCACGTCCGAGGACATCACCGAATGCGCCCGCGCGTCATACCCCAACAGACGGATGTAATTGGCGATCACCACCGCGTTTTCGGTGGCCAGCAGGCAGGCGCGGTGGTCCTGCGCATCCAAAATCCATTCGGCACCGGGCTCGGCCGGGTCCGGGTCGCGGTGATGTTCGTACAGGAACACGATCGCATGGCGATGGGCGGTGATTGGCCCGGGCTGGGCTGCCACGCTGTCGCGCAGGTCGGCCATGATCACGTCGATCCCCGAGGCCAGGGTCTTCGTCTGCCGGGTCTGCAGCGCATGGGCCAGCCGGTCGATATCGGGATTGCGCCGGGGCCGATCCAGCAGCGCCTGCGGCGGCAGAGGCCCGCAGCCCATCATCGAGGCATCGTTGAAATAACCGAATGCCTTCAGGTGGTTGGCACGCTCGACCGGGTCATGGGGCATCTCGGCTCGGGCCGGATTGACGAAGCCATCTCGGATGGTGTCCAGCATCGCCTGAAACTCGCCCATCGCGTTGACGATGCTGTGGGGCTGCTCGGGGCGGTCAAAACTCAGCACCGACATCGGGGCCAGCGCCGACAGATCGGGCAGCGTATCCTGTCGCCGCAGCCGCTCGAGCGGATAAGGACCCATGTGAACGGGTCGGTTTTTGTCCGAGAAAAAGCGGATCCCCATCGCGTGCCTCCTGTTGCCAAGCTTCCCCTAGCGCGGCATGGACAGCAATACCACTCATGACAGATAATAAACGGTATGAAGAAAATCGATTTCATGGACCTAGACGGCAAGGTCCTGCGCACCTTCCTGACGATCCTCGAGGAAAACTCGGTCTCGAAGGCCGCTGACCGGCTGGGTGTCACGCAATCGGCCATCAGCCACACGTTGGCCAAGCTGCGGCAGGTGCTTGGCGATCCGCTGTTCGTGCGGTCCGGCCAAGGGCTGCGCGCAACCGAGCGGGCGCTGGCGCTGAAAGACCCGGTGCAGAGGGTGCTGGACGGGATGCGCGCCCTGACCGACGAGCGGCCCTTTGACCCGCTGTCCGAAGAGATCACCGTCCAGATCGCCACCAACGACATGCCGCGCGAGCTGATCTTTCCGCAGTTGCTGCGCGGGGCGCGGGTTGATGGGGTGCGGCTGCGGCTGGGGTTCATGCCCTCGGGTGTGCCTGACCCGGAACTGCTGCGCAGCGACCGGTGCCAGCTGATGCTGACCCCACTGCCGCCGGACGGTCCCGACATCTTTCAGAAACTGCTGGTGAGCAGCCGTTTGATGGTGTTCTACGACGCCGAACGGCGCGACCCGCCCGCCGACTGGGCCGATTATTGCGCCTCGGACCATGTCGAGGTGCGGTTTCCCGATGGGCGAAACGCGCGGGCTGTGATGCGCGGCGTGGACCAGAGCCAGATCCGCCCGCCCACCGTGACTCTACCGCATTTCAACGCGATCCCGGCCTTCGTGAAGGGCACCGATCTGATCTCGACCGACACAGCGCTGATGAAACAAGGGCCTTTGGCGGCACTGGACTGTGCGCCCCTGCCCTTCGATTGTCAGCCGGTGTCGATCTACATGGTCTGGCATCAGCGGTTCGCCAACGATCCCGCCCATCGCTGGCTGCGGGGGCGGATCGCGGCGATTGCCGCCACGCTTCAGGCCTGAGCCCGCAGCCAGTCGCGCATCAGCGCCACAAGATCCGGCTGCCGAGGCTTGCGCGGGGTGACGATATGGAACCCCAGACCGTCCAGCAACACCTGCGCCAGCGGTTGCACCAACCGCCCCGTCGTCAGCTCGGCGGCGACCAGTGGCGCATTGGCCAGCACAAAGCCCTGCCCGGCCACGGCGGCGTCAATGGCCAGACTGGTCTGACTGAAATTCATCATCCTCGGGCGCCCCTGCACACCGGCGCGATCCAGAAACAGCGGCCAAAGGCCATGAGAATCGCTCAGCAGTACATGCGCCAGCAGGTCTTGCGCCGATGTCACCTGCGCGGCCAGGTCGGGGCTGCCGACCACGACGAATTCGGTAGGGAACAGCGGCTCGGCCACCAGGCCATCGCCAAACGGTGCGCGGCCCTGCCGGACCGCGATATCCACCCCGTCCGTCTGAAAATCAGCCAGCCGCTCGCGCGCATCGACCTGCACTAAGACATCCGGATGCCGCGCGGTGAAATCACCCAGCCGCGGCACCAGCCATTTCGAGGCAAAGCTGGGCGTGACCGACAGGGTGATCTGGCGCTGGCCGGACAGATCATCGACCGCCTCTTCGATCAGACGGAAAGCGCGGCGCAGGGGCGCGTGGAACCGCCGTCCGGCCTCGGTCAGCCGCAGGCCGCGCGGCAGGCGGTCGAACAACGGAGTGCCCAGCCGCGCCTCGAGGCCCCGGACCTGCTGTGCCACTGCCCCTTGGGTGACACCCAGTTCCTGCGCCGCCAGCCTGAAGTTCAGGTGGCGGGCCGACGCCTCGAAGGCGCGCAGGGCGTTCAGCGGGGGAAGGGCAGCCATAGCGTCCACACAATAGATTTTCTACAGCCATAGGGCAGAAGAACTGATTGGTCAAACGGTCGGCCACGCTTCATCTTGGCGACAGATGGAAACGGAGTACGAAGATGACGGACAAAGTGGCTCTGATCACCGCCGGCGGCAGCGGAATGGGCGCGGATGCGGCGCGGCGGCTGGCGGCGGACGGGTTCAAGGTGGGCATCCTGTCCTCGTCCGGCAAGGGCGAGGCGCTGGCGGCTGAGCTGGGCGGCGTGGGCGTGACCGGCTCGAACCAGTCGAATGACGATCTGCAGCGGCTGGTGGATGCGGCGATGGCGCATTGGGGGCGGATCGACGTGCTGGTGAACTCGGCCGGGCACGGTCCCCGCGCGCCGGTGCTGGAGCTGACCGACGAGGACTGGCACCGCGGCATGGAGGTCTATTTCCTGAATGCCGTGCGCCCCACCCGGCTGGTGACCCCGATCATGCAGGCGCAGGGCGGTGGGTCGATCATCAACATCTCGACCTTCGCGGCCTTCGAGCCTGACCCGGTCTTTCCGACCTCGGGCGTGTTCCGGGCCGGGTTGGCGGCGTTCACCAAGCTTTTCGCCGACAGGTACGCCGCCGAGAACATCCGCATGAACAACGTCCTGCCCGGCTTCATCGACAGCCTGCCGGAAAAGGAGGAGTTCAAGGCCAAGATCCCCATGGGCCGCTATGGGCGCAGCTATGACGAGATCGCCTCGGTCATCGCGTTCCTGGCCTCCGAAGGCGGCGGCTATATCACCGGGCAGAACATCCGGGTGGATGGCGGGATCACCCGCTCGGTCTGATCGGTCAGAACCGCGCCTTAACCAGATGCGTCAGCGTCGCGCCGGTTTCAAAAAAGGCGCGTCGTAGGCCTGTCCAGCTTTCGCTGTGCGCAGGCACCGGCGGCAGCGGCAGGCGGGCGGGGTCGCCCGACAGCAGGCTGTCGGCCATCATGCGGCCGAACACCGTGCCCGGCCCGATGCCGCGCCCGGAATAGCCATGCGCCGACAGCGCGTTCGGCCCGATCTGCACCAGCTTCGGGATATGGTCCGAGGTCATGGCGATACGCCCGTGCCAGCCGTCTTTCAGCGGTTGGTCGGCCAGCGCGGGGTATATCTGCGCCATTTTCCGCGTGATCCAACCGCGATGAGCAAAGCTGCCCGCATGGCCCAGATCGCCCATCGCCCCGATCACCAGCCGCCCGGCCTGATCCATGCGGAACGAGGTCATGATTAGCCCGGTATCCCAACAGCCCTCGCCCCCCGGCAGCAGGGTGGCGCGGGTGTCCTCGGGCAGCGGGTCGGTGGCGTATTGGAAGTAGTAGACCGGCACATAGTCCTGCCGGGTGTGGGACAGCCCCGCGTGATAGGCGTTGGTGGCCTGGATCAGCGCCTTGGCCCGCACCGAACCCTGCGGGGTGTCCAGATGCCAAGTATCACCATCGTGGCGCAGGGCCTGCACCGGGCTGTTGGCGTGGATCGCCGCCCCGGCCTGCTGCGCTGCGCGGGCGAGGCCCTGCACATAGGCCAGAGGCTGGATCGTCCCGGCGCGCGGGTCGAAAATGGCGCCGTGAAACGCCTCGCTGCCAGTGCGGCGGGCGGTCTCCTGCGCGGACAGCAGCTCGACCGGCGCACCATCGGCCGACAGTTGTTGGTGGCGGGCCTGCAGGTCGCGCAGGCCTTTGGGCGAGTGGGCCAGGTGAAGGGTTCCGGCCTGCACCGGCTCGCAATCGATGGCGTGATCACGGATCAGGCGGAACACTTCGGCTGGGGCCTGCGCCAGCAGGGCGATCAGCCGGTCGCCCGCCGCGCGGCCCAGATGGCCCCGGATCTCGGCCGGGGGCAGCCACAGTCCGGCATTGGCAAGCCCGACATTGCGGCCCGACCCGCCATAGCCGATCCGGTGTGCCTCGAGCAGGCAGACCGACGCCCCCGCCTGCGCCGCGTGCAGCGCCGCCGAACAGCCCGCATAGCCGCCGCCGATCACGGCGAGGTCCACCGTGGCGGACCCGGTCAGGGGCGGGGCGTCCACCCGCTCGCGGCTGGTTTTGGTCCACAGGCTGATTTCCGGGTCGGTGGTCATGGGCGGGATGTCCTTGAATGCGCGCGCAGATTTCCCGAGGGCTCAGCCGATGGCAAGGGGTCTTTGATCCTCGCGCCCCAGCGCGATCAGGAACGGGTCCTGCGCCTGCAGGGCCTGGAAGCTCTCCTTGTCGGACATACCGCGCCAGTTGGCCAGCACCAGCGACTGCGCCACCGCGCCGCCCAGCGTGGCGCCGGGGCCGGTGACGATGAACAGGTCGGGCGCGAATTCGCGGGCGGCGGTCTGCACCGCGCGGGTGAAGTCGTAGGGCTCGGTCACCTGATGGCCCAGCGTGTAATCCCACAGTTCGCCCGTATCGGTGGCGCCGGGCCACCAGATCTTGCCGCGCCCGTCGATCATCGGCAGGTCCGGTTGAGTGAACAGCGTGGCGGGCAATTGGCGGCGACCCTCCTGCGCCACCGGGGCCTGCAGGCGCGTGTGAAAGGCCGCGTGATTGGCCAGCCGCATCGGGAACCGCTCCTGCACCACGGGCTGCGCGGCCTCGAAGGCTTTGAGGCCGGCCTCGTTGCCGGCCAGCACTAGCATCCCGCCCAAGTCGATCGACAGGGCAAGGTCATGCTCCGGCAAGGCATTGATGCGCGCCACCCCGGCGAAAAGCTCGGCCTTCCGGGCGGGGTCGTCACGCCAGTCGTCGCCGGTGAAGGGATAGACCAGCTGCCCGCCGATCAGGTGGGTCTGCATCAGCGTTCCCATGGTGTTGACCACCCGGAACCCGTTTTCGGGCGACAGCGCGCCAGCGGCGGCCAGCGCGATATACCAGCCCATCGAGTTGCCGGTGACGGCCACCACCTCGATATCCTCAGCCAGCGCCTGTGCATCGGCCAGCGATGCGGCGTAGATCAGGGGCGAGGCCACGTCGCCGCGCGAATATTTGCTGACCGAGAAGCGCGACGCGCCGTCCAGTGCGGTCACCGCCTCTTGTCCGGCCTCGGCGCGGATCGCGTCGAATTCGCGGAACAGCTCCATCCGGCGCGCGTGGTGGCGGTGCAGATAGCCCAGCTCGGGCTTGTTGTAGGTGCCCCGGCCGGGGCAGATCACGACGGCGGTACGGGTCATTTCTGGGCTCCGGTCAGGGTCAGGGCGGCGGCCACGATCCCCTCGCGCGAGGGCAGCGGCGCGGCATAGGCGGGGCCGGTGGCGATGAAGCAATCCTCGGCCGCCACGCGGGCGGTGGGCAGGTCGGTCTGTTCGACAAACAGCGCCATCAGCGCCTCGGACTGGCTGCCGGTGCGGCGGCATTCATCGACGATCAGGACGTGCCTGCAGCCCCTGGTGGCCTCCAGCAGCGCCTGTTCGGGCAGCGGCGCCAGCCAGCGCATGTCGATGATGCGGGTCTTGAGGCCCGCCGCTGCCAGCTCGGGCAGCGCTTGTTTCGACAGGTAATGGCCGTTGCCGTAGGTCACGATCGCCAGATCGGTGCCGTCGCCATGCACGCCGACCTCGCCCAGCGCGATCCGTTCGCCGGGCGCGGGATAGCGGGTCATCCACGCGCCGTCCTGCCCCTCGTGCAGGTCGCGCATCGGGTAGAGCGCGATGGGTTCCAGGAACACCACCACGCGCTGCTCCTCACGCGCAAGCCGCACGCATTCGCGCAGCATCCGCGCCGCATCGGCCCCGGTCGAGGGGCAGGCGATGATGACGCCCGGAATGTCGCGCAGCACCGCCAGCGAGTTGTCGTTGTGGAAATGCCCGCCAAAGCCCTTCTGGTATCCCAGCCCGGCGATCCGCACGACCATCGGGTTGGTGAACTGCCCCTTCGAGAAGAAGGGCAGCGTGGCGGCCTCGCCCCGGATCTGGTCCTCGGCATTGTGCAGATAGGCGAGGAACTGGATCTCGGGGATCGGGACAAAGCCGTTGTGGGCCATGCCGATGGCGAGGCCGAGGATGGACTGTTCATCCAGCAGCGTGTCGATCACCCGGTCGGGGCCAAAGCGCTGCTGCAGCTTCTGCGTCACGCCATAGACGCCGCCCTTGCGGCCCACGTCCTCGCCCATGCAGACGATCTCGCCATGTTCCAGCATCAGGTCGGTCAGCGCCCAGTTGATCAGGCGCGCCATCGGCTGCGGGTCGTCCATCGCGCGCAGGTCGCTGCCGAAGGCGGCGGCGCGGGCCTCGGCGCTGGGGCCGTTGGTGGGCTTGCAGAGGCGCTTGGGTGGGATCAGGCTGGCCGCGACCTCGGCGGCGGTAGCCAGATGCGGGCGGGTGGCGGCCTCGGCCGCGATGCGATCGGTGCGGGCGCAGGTCTGCTCATAGATCTTCAGCGCCTGTTCGGGCGACAGCGCCCCGGCCTGATCCAACAGGCGCACCGAATGCAGCAGCGGATCGTTGGCCTCGTCGGCCTCGACCTCGGCACGGCTGAGATAGGTGGTGGGCACATCCGCCCCCGCATGGCCGTAAAGCCGCACGGTTTTCAGGTGCAGGAAGGCCGGTTTGCGCCGGGTGCGGACATAGTCGGCCGCCTGCTGCGCCACCGCGAAGGTTTCATAGATGTCCAGCCCGTTGGCCTGAAAATACTTGATGCCCGGTCGATGCTCCATCGAGGCCTGAATCCAGCCCTTGGGCGTCTTGACCGAGATGCCGATGCCGTTGTCCTCGCAGACAAAGAGCAGCGGCAGCGGGATCGACTGGACACTGGTCCAACCGGCGGTGTTGATCGCCCCCTGTGCAGTGGAATGGTTCGAGGACGCATCCCCGAAGGAACACATGGCGATGCCGTCCTCGGGCAGTTGCCGGTGTTCGGGGTCGTGACGCCGCGCCGCGCCCAAGCTATAGGCCGCGCCCACCGCCTTGGGCAGGTGGCTGGCGATGGTCGAGGTCTGCGGCGGGATCATCAGCGCCTTGGAGCCCAGCACTTTGTGCCGCCCGCCCGAGGTCGGGTCCTCTCTGGAACACGCGAAACTCAACAGCATGTCCCAGGCGATCTGCTGGCCGGGCACCTGCTCGGCCCGGGCGATCTGAAAGGCGGCGTCGCGATAGTGCAGAAAGGCGATGTCGGTCGGGCGCAGGGCATGGGCCACGGCGGCCATGCCCTCGTGCCCGGAGGATCCGATGGTGTAGAACCCCTGCCCCGCCTTCTGCATCGCCCGGCTGGTGCGGTCCAGCGCGCGGCTGAGCACTTGCGCGCGGAACAGCGACACAGCCTCGGGCGCGCTGAGACCCGGGCGCGGCGGCGCACCCGCGGGCAGGTCGCGATTGGCAACGCGGGTCATGAAGTTTTCGTGAACGATCTGGGCGCGATCCATCTAATTTCCCCGGTCAGGTCAGAGTTTGGCCGTGGCGTCCGAGATCCGGCGCAGGCCTTGGGTCAGGCTATCGGTGTCATAGGCAAAGGAAAGCCGAAAATGCCCCGGCATGCCAAAGGCCCGCCCCGGCACCACCGCGACGCCCGCGTGATCCAGCAGGTGACGGCAGAACTCGGGGTCCGAGGGCATCGCAGCGGGCGTCTGCGGAAAGACGTAGAAGGCGCCGTCGGGCACCGGGCAGTCCAATCCGGCGGCGTTCAGGCCCGCCACGACCAGATCGCGGCGCGTGCGCATGGCCTCGCGGCGTTCGGCCAGCAGGTCCTGCGAGCCGGTCAGCGCGGCCAGCGCCGCCGCCTGCGCGATGGAACAGGCGCCTGAGGTGATCTGCCCCTGCACCGCCGCCATCGCCTTGATAAGCGGCGCGGGGCCGATGCCCCAACCGATGCGCCAGCCGGTCATCGAATAGGCCTTGGACACGCCGTTTACCGTCAGTGTGCGGTCTGCCAGCGCCGGAACCGCCTGAACGAAGGGCATGAAGGGAACGTAGGCAAGGTGCTGATAGATCTCGTCCGAGATCACCCAGACCTGCGGGTGCAGCTCCAACACTGCGCCCAGCGCCTGCAATTCGGCCTCGGTGTAAACCGCCCCGGTCGGGTTCGAGGGCGTGTTCAGCAGCAGCCAGCGGGTGCGCGGGCTGATCGCAGCCTCGAGCTGTTCGGGGGTCAGCTTGAAACCCTGTTCACGCGGGCAGTCCAGCACCACCGGAGTGCCGCCCGCCAGTTTCACCATGTCGGCATAGCTGGTCCAGAAAGGCGCGGTGGTGATGACCTCATCGCCCGGATCGAGCGTCGCGAGGAACGCGCCCGCAATCACCTGCTTGGCCCCGGTCGAGACGATGACCTGCGCCGGCTCGACCCCGGCCTGTTCCGCGACGGCGGTACGCAGGGCCGGGGTTCCGGCGGTGGCGGGATATCGAGTCTGACCGTCCAGCGCCGCCCTGTGCGCGGCCTCGACCACATGCGGGGGCGTGGGAAAGTCGGGCTCACCGGTGCTGAGCGCGATCACGTCCACGCCCTGCGCCCGCAACTGCGCGGCCCGTTCCGAGATCTGGACGATCTCGGACAATTCGATCCCGTCGAGCCGCCCTGCCCGGCGAAATCCGCTCAAACTGTTCTGAATAGTCATGGTGTTCCCGCCGCGTTCTGTCCGCTTTCTCGCCCTTTTCGCGCTGGAACAGGGAAAACACCAGTGATATTCCCTCCACATGGCATGAGGAAAAATCATATGATCGCACCCCGCCGCTTTCTGCCCTCGATCTCGTCTCTGCTGGCGCTCGAAGCCGTGGACCGGCTGGGCAGCGCATCAGCGGCGGCCGAGGAACTGTCGCTGACCCAAAGCGCCATCAGCCGCCAGCTGAAGGTGATGGAAGAGCAACTGGGCGTTTCGCTGATCCAGCGGACGCAGATGCGCCTGCAACTGACGCCGGCCGCCAAGGAATACGTGGAAACCGCCCGTGCAACGCTGCATCAGCTGGCGCAGGCCTCGCTGAAGCTCAAGGCGAACCCGACCGGTGGGTCGCTGAACCTGTCGATCCTGCCCGCTTTCGGGATGCACTGGCTGGCGCCGCGCCTGCAGGACTTTGCGCGCCGTCATCCGGAAGTGACGGTGAACCTGAGCACGCGGCTGGAGCCGTTCGACTTTGCGACCGAACCGTTCGATGCGGCCATCCATTTCGGTGAACGCAACTGGGCCGGGGTGAACTACCTGCCGATCATGCGCGAAGCGGTGCTGCCGGTCTGCGCGCCGGGGCTGGCACAAGAGGCGACGGACAGCCCCGACTGGCTGTTGAGCGCACCGCTTCTGCATCTCGACACCCGGCCCGACGCCTGGGAGCGGTGGTTCGCGGCGCAGGGTATCGCCGCTTCGGGCCTGCGCGGGATGCTGTTCGACCAGTTCTCGACCATGATCCAGGCCACCATTCATGGGCTGGGCGTCGCCTTGCTGCCCAGCTACCTGATCTCGACCGAACTGGAAGCCGGCCGGTTGGTTCCGGCCTGCCCCGCCCCGCCGGTCAGCCTGGGCGACTACTACCTTGTCTGGCCGCAGAACCGGGCGGACCCGGCCCCGCTTGTCTCGTTCCGCGCGTGGTTACAGGGGCAGTTTACGACGCAACCCGAATGAGCCCGTCAGGGCTCAGAATTTGCCATTGTCGTTCTTCCATTCACTCTTCGGCGCGATCTTTTCGGTCGTGTCCCAATGCTCGACGATCTTGCCGCCCGCGACGCGGAACAGATCGTAAAAGGCGCTGGGAACGCCGTCGAATTCGCCCTCGCACTGGGTCAGAACGAAATCCCCCTGCGCCAACACGCGATGCAGCTGGTGATAGTCGATCCGCCGCCGCCCCGCACGGCGTTCGGACAGCGCCGCATGCAACAGAGTGACGTCGTCGCTCAGTCGCGGATTGTGCTCGGTAAAGCTCTCGGTCTTCAGATACGCCTGCAATCCGCCAAGATCGCCGCCCACCAGAACGCATTCGACAAAGGCACGGACAAAAGCACGGTTGTCTTCGGTCCGATCAAGGTCACTCGCCTCGGTGGGCCCATCCACCATGGAATGGCCCGACAGGTTCGGACCTTGCCGCGGCTGGATGTTGTCCCAATGCTCGACCGCGCGACCATCTTCAAAGCGGAACAGCTCGAACCCGATATTGCGGCGCGAGAAATCGTATTCGGTATGGGCGAACACGAAGTCCCCGTCCTCGAAGGCCCGCACGACATTGACCCGCGGAAAGGTCCGGGACAGGCGCTGAAACAACACGGCCAGTCCCTCGCTGCCCTCGTGGGTCTGTGGGTTGTGCTGGATGTATTTGGCCTCGTTGACCACCGCGACTGGTTCCGGATCGCCGGTTTCTATGCTTTTCAGCAGCGCGCGGATCCGGTCCTTGTTCGATGCGGTCATGGGCCCTCCTGCCGGGTGGCGGTCATGCCACACCGATCAGTCTGGCAGACCACCGGACATCCGGCAATGGGGCGGACCGACAGTGCCTCAGCCGCGGCCGAGCATCGCTCGGGCGCGGCCGGGCCCAACCGGAGGAGGCGGCCCGCCAGGGCCGTAGACGACCGGCGGGGGCGCCCTATCAGACGTCGATCGAGCGGGCGATGAGTTCCTTCATCACCTCGTTGGTGCCACCATAGATCATCTGCACCCGCGCATCCGCATAAAGCCGCGCGATCGGGTATTCCATCATGAAGCCATAGCCGCCGAACAGCTGCAGGCATTCATGCATGATCTCGTTTTGCACCTCTGACCCCCAGTATTTCACCATCGAGGCGGTGGCCGCATCCAGTTGGCCGGCCTCCAGCTTGGCGATGCAGTCATTGACGAAGCTGCGCAGCACCTCGGCCTTGGTCTTGCATTCCGCCAGCTTGAAGCGGGTGTTCTGGAAGTCCATCACGCGCTGGCCGAACGCCTTGCGCTCCTGCACGTATTTCACCGTCTCGGCGATGGCAAAGTCGATCGCGCCCAGCGCCATGATGCCGATGGTCAAACGTTCCCACGGCAGTTGCTTCATCAGCTGATAGAAACCCTGCCCCTCCTCGGAGCCCAGAAGGTTGGTGATCGGCACCTTCACGTCCTCGAAGAACAGCTCGGCGGTGTCATTGGCCTTCATGCCCAGTTTCTTGAGGTTGCGCCCCCGGCGGAAGCCCTCGGCCCCCTCGGTCTCGACCGCGATCAGCGACACGCCCTTGGCGCCCAACGACTTGTCAGTCTTGGCAGCCACGATGATCAGGTCCGCGGTCTGGCCGTTGGTGATGAAGATCTTGGACCCGTTCATCCGGTAGGAATTGCCATCCTTCTCGGCTGTGGTGCGGATCGCCTGCACGTCCGAGCCGGTGCCCGGTTCGGTCATGGCCAGCGCACCGACCATCTCGCCCGAGGCCAGCTTGGGCAGCCATTTGCGCTTTTGATCCTCGCTGCCATAGGCGGTGATGTAATGGGTCACGATCGACTGGATGCCATAGCCCCAGCCCGCATCCCCCCGCGAGGTCTGTTCATAGATCGTGACCGCATCAAAACCCATACCGCCACCGACACCGCCGAATTCCTCGGGGATGGCCCCGGCCATCAGCCCAGTTTCCCCGGCCTTCCGCCAGAAGTCGCGATCGACGACGCCCTGCTCGGCCCAGGCCTCGATGTTGGGCACCAGTTCATCATCCATGAACCGCCCGGCCATTTCGGCAAACATGCGGTGTTCGTCAGTGACCCAGGAAGCGGTCGAGGTAAAAAGCGACATGATTGGTTCTCCGGAATTCTGTTGGCGAAAAGGGTAGCTTTCGCGGCCGATTCCGCCAATCCGGGTGACGCCGCGTCGGTTTGCGCTGCTACGCAACGTCCTTTGGCGTCAATGCCCTACGCGGTGCCGGGCGCCGGGCGGCGGCGGCGTTTCCGGGGCGCCGGCGAAACACTGGGCGATGTCCATCCACTCCCGCGCGACCGCCCCCCGCACCGACAGGCCGGTGTCCGCCACGTTTCGGGTCTGGGTCACCACGCGGGCGAAATCGACGGCCAGCCCTTCGATCAGGTCGGCACCGGGCGCGCCGAACTCCCACAGCTCCCCCGAGGGCGCGGTCAGGCGCAGATGGGGAGGCACCGGTGGCACCGGGCGGCCATGCACCGTGAAGGTCCAGCCAAAGGTGTTCACCCCCAGCACGACGATGTTGCGGATCCGGTCGGTCTCGGGTCGGGTCAGGCCAAGGATGTCGAACACCTCCTGCCCATGCGCCCAGGTCTCCATCTGACGCGCGGTCATCGAGGACCTCACCGACATGTCCGGCCCCACCCATTTGACCCGCGCCTTGGGGTCCAGAAGGGCCCAGTCATAGGCCATGCGGGTGTACAGATCGCGCCAGGCCAGCCGCAGTTCATGGCCCCGCTGGGAGATCGCGGCGTTTTCCGTGGCGCGAAAGCCCTCGGCCTGGATGCGCGGCATCACCTGCTGCACCCTTGCATCGAACGCATCCGCATCGCGCTGTGACAGGTCGGCCATCTGGTTCCAGAAATGCAGGTGCACCAACACATCGTCGATCGTCCAACCCTTGAATTGGGTCACGGTGCGCCAGGCGCTGGCACCAAGACGCTCAAGGGCATGGTCGAGAACCTGGCATTCCTCAAAGAAATCCGCAGCTTGATCCATGGCACTCCCGCTCTCTGCCCATTGGGCCACTAAAGCGGGTTTCGGCCGGTCAGGCCAGCGCGTTCTGCAAAAGGACCTTCGCGGCCGATTTCGCATCGCGCGCCGGATCGCAACTGTGCAGCAGAACGGCGGTGACGATCGCGCCCTCTTTCAGCAGCAGCAGCTGGCAGGCCAGCTTGTCTGGGTCCTGCGCGCCGGCCTTGCGACACAGGTCAGTGAAATATTCCAGCAGCAGGCGCTTGTGCTCGCCCGCCTGCACATGGATCGGGTGGTCGGGGGCCTGATATTCGGCCCCGGCCTTGATGAACATGCAGCCGCGGAAATTGTCTTCGCGGAACCATTCGCCCAGCGCATCGAACGCGGCCAGGAGTTGATCGGCGGGGGTGTCGGCCAGTTCCTCGATCCGGCGTACGAACCAGTTGCGGAAATTCTCGTCCCGTAGGCGCAGCACTGCCAGGATCAGCTCTTCCTTGGTGCGGAAGTGCTTGTACATTGAGGTCTTGGACACGCCGGTTTCGACCACCAGCCGGTCCATTCCGGTGGCGTGAAACCCGTCGCGATAAAACACCTGCAGTGCCTTGCGGACCAGCTCATCCCGTTTGTTCGGACGCATGATTCGGCTCCTTCGCGTACAGATCAGTACATAATCCTTCTGCCGAACGGCTGCAAATCACCAATCTGAATTCTCTGTTTTTAATCAATAAATTTTTCTTCCGGCCACCGCAGGAAAATAAATTCCGCAAAAATGGTTGAAAGAGTTAACCGAACTGTACACCTTATCAGCACAGTTTACTGATCTGTACACCCAAAGGATTTGACCGATGCGACGCCGCGCCAGCCTATTTCCCGCAAGCTATGTTCCCTTCCTTCTGACCGTAGCCCTTCTAGCCGCCACCCTCGCCTGAAAGCCCCCACCATGCCACGCCCTCCTCTGCCCCCGTTCACGACGCAGACCGCCATCGAAAAGGTCCGCAAGGCCGAAGACGCCTGGAACAGCCGCAACCCTGACATCGTGACTCCGGCCTATACCGAGGACAGCCAGTGGCGGAACCGGGCCGAGTTCCTGACCGGCCACGCCGAGATCCACGCCTTTCTTACCCGCAAATGGCGCACAGAGCTGGACTATCGCCTGATCAAAGAGCTGTGGGCCCGCGACGGCACCCGCATCGCGGTGCGCTATGCCTATGAATGGCACGACGACAGCGGCCAGTGGTTCCGGTCCTACGGCAACGAGAACTGGGAGTTCGCCGCCGATGGCCGGATGGCCCAGCGACATACATCGTTGAACGATCTGCCGATCACAGACGCCCAGCGCCTATTTCACTGGCCCTTGGGGCCGCGGCCCGCCGACCATCCCGGCCTGTCCGACCTGAACCTGTGAAAGGAGGCACCCCATGCCCCGCGCCTTTTCCGAACTGACCTTCACCCCCGCCGTCCGCGCGCACCAAGAGCGGATGGGGTCCGCCGCCTCATACGCCAGGTTCATCGACGGCGGCCCGCAGCAGGGCCACCTGATCGGCCCGGCCGAGCAGGCCTTCATCGAGGCGCGCGACGGGTTCTATCAATCCACCGTGTCCGAGACCGGATGGCCCTATGTGCAGTATCGCGGCGGCCCGGCGGGGTTTCTGAAGGTGCTGGACGATCGGACCATCGGCTATGCCGATTTCTCGGGCAACAAGCAGTATATCTCGCGCGGGAACCTGGACGGCAATGACCGGATCGCGCTGATCCTGATGGATTATGCCAACCAGCGCAGGCTCAAGATCCTGGGCCGTGTGGACTTCTGCGAAGGTGCCGAGGCCGCGCGCGATCTGTTTCCCGATGGGGCCGAGGCCGAACGCGCGGCGATCATCCATGTCGCGGCGCTGGACTGGAACTGCCCGCGCCACATCACTCCCCGCTTCACCGAGGCCGAGCTGCGCCCGCATCTGAACGAGCTTGGCCGCCAGATGGCCCAGCTGCAGGCCGAAAACGACCAACTGAAGCAGGCCCTGGCCCGAAAGGCCTGAGCCAAACCCCAAGACCCCGAATACGCCAGCAACAGGAGTATCAATGCCATGCTACGCGCGATTACTAACACACTTGCCACCCTGATCGCCGGATCAATCTTTGCCGTCTCGGTCGTGACCGTCGGGTTCTACCTCTCGCCCGAAGCCGTGCGTGCCGCCGAGCCCGACCCGCTCCAGACCCAGTTCCGCGCGCAGACCATCGACGGCATGAAGATCACCTATCGCAAGGCCGGCGACCCGGCCAACCCGACGGTTCTGCTGTTGCACGGCTTTCCGCCCTCGTCGCACATGTTCCGTTACCTGATCCCTGTGATCGCGCAGGATGACCATGTGATCGCGCCCGACTATCCCGGTTTTAGCGCGTCCGATATGCCCCCGGCGGATACATATGACTAAAGCTTTGCCGGAACCGCGCATATGATGGCCGAGCTGCTGGATGCGAAGGGCGTCGATCGCTGTGCCGTCTCCCTGATGGACTACGGCGCGCCGGTGGGATTCCGGATGTTCCCCGAGGCTCCCGACCGCGTGACCGGCTTCATCATCCAAAACGGCAATGCCTATGACGAGGGCCTGCGCGAGTTCTGGGACCCGATCAAGGCCTATTGGGCCGATCCGTCCAAGGAAAACGGCGATGCCCTGCGCGACTTCTTGACCATGGATGCCACCCAGTGGCAGTTCACCCACGGCACCCAGAACCCCGACGCGATCAGCCCGGACAATTTCTGGCACGTCCAGTACCTGCTGGACCGTCCCGGCAATCAGGAAGTGCAGTTGGAGATGTTTCTGGATTAGGGCACCAATGTGGGCGAATACCCCAAATGGCAGGCGCTGTTCCGCGAATACCAGCCACCCGCGCTGCTGATGCGGGGCAAGAATGACGTGATCTTCCCCGAAGCGGGCGCGCATCCCTACAAAAACGACCTGACCGATCTGGAGTTCCACATCCGCGACACCGGGCATTTCGCGCTCGAGGAATTCGGCCCCGAGATCGCCGCCGAGATGCAGGACTTCCTGGCCCGCATCAACTGACCCCCCTGCCCCCCGGGACTGTCCGGGGGCCCCCTATACCGGAGGACTGACCCATGACCTCGCATGTTGACCGTATCGCCGCGTTTTCCAATGGCCCCGCCGGGGGCAACCCGGCCGGGGTTCTGATCGCGGATACCCTGCCCTCGGATGCCGAAATGCAGAAGATCGCCGCCGTTGTCGGCTATTCCGAAACCGCCTTTGCCGCGCCGCAGGGCGCGGGCTGGCGGGTGCGCTATTTCGCACCGGTGGGCGAGGTCGCCTTTTGCGGCCATGCCACCATCGCGCTGGGGGCGCAGCTGGCGCAGCGGTTCGGCGATGGAGAATACGCGCTGCAGCTGAACGACGCGCAGATCACGGTCGAATGTCGGCGTGACGGCGACAGGGTCGCGGCCACGCTGGTGTCGCCGCCGACCCACAGCCGCGCGGTGACTGACGATGTTCTGGCGCAGGCACTGACCCTATTCGGGCTTGCGCCCAGTGACCTGAGCACCGATCTGGCGCCCGCCATCGCCAATGCAGGCAACGACCACCTTATCCTGGCGCTGACGTCCCGCGATCGTCTGGCTCAGATGACTTATGACCTGCAAACCGGGGCCGAGTTCATGCAGGCCCAAGGGTTCACCACGATCAACCTGATCTGGGCCGAAACGCCCCGGCTGTTTCACAGCCGCAACGCCTTTGCCAGTGGCGGGGTGCTGGAAGACCCCGCCACCGGCGCCGCAGCCGCCGCGCTTGCCGGGTATCTGCGCGACCTGGATTGGCCGCATGGCGGCGAAATCAACATCGTGCAAGGCGAGGATATGGGCGCGCGATCCCTTCTGCGCGTTCAGATCGGCGCCGCGAAGGGCGACGGCGTGCGCGTCTCGGGAACCACCCGCGCCATCGACTGAGCCGGGTCAGGGCCGTGCGCGGCCCGAGTGTACCATTGCCTCGATCCCCGCAGCGCAGAACTCGACCAGTTGGTCGATCCCGGACAGATCGCCCCCCTGTGACAGCGCCTGCACCCGCCAGGCGCTGTTGAGATGCGCCAGCATCGCTGAAACCGTATAGACTTGGCCCGTAGCCAACAGCGCCCGGTCGGCCTGCGGATACAGCGCGGCGATTTCGCGGATGAATAGCTCAGCGGTGGGGTCGAAACACGCGGCCGCGATATGGCGCCAGCGCGGATCGACCGACACATGCGCCACTAGCCGCCCATAGGCCATCCAGCCCGGGCCGCCCGTTTCTGCAAGGCTGACATAGGGGCGGATGAAACAGTCCAGAATACCCCGCAGGGTCAGCGGGCCTTGCGCGCGCCGATCCTCCAGCGCCTGCATCCGGATCTGCGCAAGCTCGTCAGCGCGGCGCGCGACGGTCTGGAAGAACAGCTCTTCCTTGCCGCCGCCATGGTGGTGGACCAGACCCACCTGTACTCCGGCGCGCGTGGCGATGTCGCGGATCGAGGCGCCCTCGAATCCCCGCTCGGCAAACAGCGCCTCAGCCGCGTCCAAAATCCGCGCCTTGGTTTCCAGCGACCGGGCCGACGGCGCCCTTTGCCTTTGTTTTTCAATGTATTTCGCGCTCATGTTTTTCATCTTGCCTTATTTTGGACGTTCGTTCAAGTTAAGCGCCACGAGCAGGGGAGGGTTCATGATACAGGCGCGCAAGGCTTATGCCTTGATCGGCGCAGGTCCGATGGGGCTGGCGGCCGCCAAGGTGCTGAAGGAACAGGGCATCCCGTTCCAGGGATTCGAATTGCATTCCGATGTGGGCGGGCTGTGGGATATCGATGCGCCACGGTCGACCATGTACGAATCCGCGCATCTGATCTCGTCCAAGTCGATGACCGAATTTGCCGATTTTCCGATGGGCGACGACGTGGCCGAATACCCGTCGCACCGGCAGATGCGCGATTATTTCCGGGCCTTTGCCGATTATTTCGGCCTGCATGATCACTACAGGTTCAATGCCGAGGTGATCGAAGCATCGCCCCTGGGTGCGCCGGGCGATGGCTGGCGGCTAACCTGGCGGGACAGCCAAGGGACTCATAGAGCCGAATTTGCCGGGGTGCTGATCGCCAATGGCACCCTGTCCGAGCCCAACATGCCCGATTTTCCCGGCAGGTTTGACGGCGAGTTGATCCACGCCGCGCAGTACCGCTATCCCAGCCAGTTTCACGGCAAGCGGGTGCTGGTCGTGGGCGCGGGCAATTCCGGGTGCGACATTGCGGTGGACGCCATCCATCACGCCACGCGGTGCGATTTGTCGATGCGGCGGGGATATTATTTCGTGCCGAAATACGTCTTTGGCAAACCCGCCGACACGCTGGGCGGGATGATCCGCCTGCCCATGTGGCTGAAGCGCCGGATCGACGGGATGATCCTGCGCTGGTTCGTGGGCGACCCGCAGAAATACGGCTTTCCCAAACCTGACTACAAACTCTACGAAAGCCACCCGGTGGTGAATTCGCTGGTCCTTTACCACGCAGGCCACGGCGACCTGCGCATTCGCCCTGATATCGACCGGATCGAGGGGCGCACGGTCCACTTCAAGGACGGCAGCGCCAGCGACTATGACATGATTCTGGCCGCAACCGGGTACAAGCTGCACTATCCGTTCATCGACCCGAACCTGCTGAACTGGCAGGGCGACGCGCCACATTTGTATCTGAACGCCATGCATCCCGAACGCGACGATCTGTTCGTTCTGGGCATGATCGAAGCCACCGGGCTGGGCTGGCAAGGACGCCATGAGCAGGCCGAAATGGTGGCGCGCTATATCAAGGGTCTTCAATCCGGCTGCCCCGTGGCCGCGGCGCTGAAGGCGGAAAAACAAAAAGACTATAAGCGCGCCACCGGAGGCATGCAGTACCTGAACCTGCCCCGAATGGCCTATTACGTGGACAAGGCGACCTATCGCAAGGCGGTGACAGACTGGATCGCGCGGTTCCGGAAAGCCCGCGCATGACCGGCATCGACGAGATTACGCTTAATTTCAGCCCCGGCTCGCTGACCCTGCTGAACGCGATTTTGGCGATCGTGATGTTCTCGATCGCCATCGACCTGTCACCACGCGACTTCGACCGGCTACGGCGCGCGCCCAAGCCGGTGGTGGTGGGGCTGGCCTCGCAATTCCTGGTTCTGCCGGCGCTGACCTTCCTGTTGGTCTGGCTGACCGAGCCGCGCCCCTCGATCGCATTGGGGCTGATCCTGGTGGCGGCCTGTCCGGGGGGCAATATCTCGAATTTCATCACCCATCGGGCGGGCGGGAACGCTGCGCTGTCGGTGTCGATGACCGCCTTCGCCACCATCGGGGCCATCGTGATGACCCCGTTCAACATCGCGCTGTGGGGCGGGCTGTACCCGCCGACCCGCGCCATTCTGCAGCAGACCCAGATCGACCCGGTGCAGATCGCCATCATTGTCGGGCTGATGCTGATCTTGCCGCTGGTTCTGGGCGTGACCCTGAACCAGAAGCGCCCCGCCCTGACGGCGCGGCTGCGCGGGCCGCTGCAGATCCTGTCCATGGCCATTTTCGTGGCCTTCATCGTACTCGCCCTGGCGGCCAACTGGAGTTTCTTCCTGGGCTACGCGGGGGCGGTCGCCGGGCTTGTGATCGCTCACAACGCACTGGCACTGGGGGGCGGTTGGGTCGTGGCCACTCTGACCCGGCTGTCCCCCTATGACCGGCGTGCAATCACGATCGAGACCGGCATCCAGAATTCGGGCCTTGGACTGGTGCTGATCTTCGCCTTTTTCAACGGCTTGGGCGGCATGGCCGTGGTGGCCGCCTTCTGGGGAATCTGGCATGCCATCTCGGGGCTGGCGCTGGCGCAACTGATGGCCCGGACCGAGGCCGCCCGATGACCCGCATCCTGATCACCGGCGCCGCGGGGCTGGTTGGCCGCGCCCTGCTGAACGAGCTGAGCGACCATGAGGTGTTTGCCACCGACCTGCGCCGCCCCGACACGCTGCCGGACGAGGTTCCGTTTCTGCGCATGGACGTCACCACGGGCGACCCCGCGCGGGTGATCGCCAAGGTGAAGCCCGAGGTGATCATGCATCTGGCCTCGGTCGTCACACCTCCGCCGGGGATGTCGCGGGCCGAGGCCCATGCGGTGGATGTGGGCGGCACGCGCAAGGTGATCGATGCCGCGCTGGCCCATGGCGTGCGGCGGCTGGTCGTCACCTCCTCGGGTGCGGCCTATGGCTATCACGCGGACAACCCGGTGCCGCTGCGCGAAACCGATCCGGTGCGCGGCAACCCCGAGTTTCCCTATTCCGACCACAAGCGGCAGGTCGAAGAATTGCTGGCCGAGGCCCGAACCGCCGCGCCGCAGCTGGAGCAGGTAGTGCTACGGGTGGGCACGGTGCTGGGCGACGACACCGACAACCAGATCACTGCCCTGTTCCGCAAATCCCGCCTGCTGGCGGTGGCGGGTAGCGACAGCCCCTTCGTGTTCATCTGGACCCACGATCTGGCCCGCATCCTGAAACGCGCGGCCACCGACGGGCCGCCGGGAGTGTACAACGTCGCCGGGGACGGCGCGCTGAGTGTCGACGATCTGGCCCGCGCGCTGGACAAATCTGTGCTGCGCCTGCCGGCCTGGGCGCTGAAGGCGGCGCTGGCCGTGGCCCGCCCCCTGCGCCTGTCGCGATACGGGCCCGAACAGGTGCGGTTCCTGCAATACCGACCGGTTCTGGACAATACGGCGCTGAAAACCGTGTTCGGCTATGTCCCGCAGAAGACCAGCGCCGAGGTGTTCGACCTTTGGAAAAGGAGTGTGGGCCTATGAAAACCGCAGTGATCTCGGGCGGGGCCGGCGGCCTGGGTCAGGCGCTCTCGGCCGCGCTGCAAGAGCGTGGATGGCGTGTAGTCTTGTTGGACCTGAAGGTGGATGGGGTGCAGGACACCGCCACGCAGATGGCGATTACCTGTGATCTTACCGATCCGGCCCAGTTGGCGCGCGCCGTGAACGATACGCTTGCGCACTGCGACAGCATCGATCTGGTCGTCTATAACGCCGGGATCACCCAGATCTGCGGGTTCGATCAGTCCGACGATACCAGCCACCGCAAGGTGTTCGAGATCAACTATTTCGCAGCCGTCTCGATGGCCCGCTCCTTTCTACCGGCGCTGCGCCAGTCGCGCGGGGCGCATCTTGCAATCTCGTCGGTGGCGGGGTTTGCGCCGCTGTATCACCGCACGGCCTATGCTGCCTCGAAACACGCGCTGGAAGGTTTCTTCAAATCGCTGCGATCCGAAGAACGGCCCCATGGCGTGCGGGTGCATATCGCGGCGCCCTCATTCGTGGCGACCAACCCGGGCCGGGCCGAGCGGCAGCCGGACGGCACCGCACGCCCCGGATCGGCCAGCGACGGCATGGACGAGATGACCCCCGAGGCGGCCGCTCGCGTGATCCTGCAAGGGCTGGATCGCGGGCGGCCCGTCATCCCGGTGGGACGGGTGGCGCGGCTGGCCTGGTGGCTGAACCGGCTGGCGCCACGCCTGTACCAGCGCCTGATGGAGCGCAATATCAGCGGCGCGTGACGCGCGGCCATTATTTGCGGCCTGTTTCCCGGTGCGGGGTTGCCCTTTGGGCGCGGCTTTGCTTTGTCTTTGACGAACAATCCGGCCAGCGGGCGTTCTCTGCCCCGGACCGGTCACAGGGAGGATCTCGAAAATGGCAAAAGTTGCATTCCTTGGCCTTGGCGTCATGGGCTATCCGATGGCCGGGCATCTGCAGGCGGCCGGGCATGAAGTGACCGTCTACAACCGCACCGCGGCCAAGGCGGAGCAATGGGTGTCGCAGCATGGTGGCCAGATGGCGACCACGCCGCGCGATGCCGCCGAAGGGGCCGAGTTCGTGATGGCCTGCGTCGGCAACGACGACGATCTGCGCATGGTCTGCACCGGCGAGGACGGCGCGTTCGAAGGCATGGCGGAAGGCTCGGTTTTCATTGACCACACCACCGTTTCGGCCAAGGTCACACGCGAGCTGTACGCCGCGGCCAAGGCCCGCGGTATCTCCTTTGTCGATGCGCCGATCTCGGGCGGCCAGGCCGGGGCCGAAAATGGGGTTCTGTCGATCATGTGCGGCGGCGATCAGGCAGCCTATGACCGGGCCGAGCCGGTGATGCAGGTCTATGCGAAGATCTGCCGCCGTATCGGGGACAGCGGCGCGGGCCAGATGACCAAGATGTGCAACCAGATCGCCATCGCAGGGCTGGTGCAGGGCCTGAGCGAAGCGCTGCATTTCGCCGAGAAGGCCGGGCTGGACGGGCGCGCGGTGGTTGAGGTGATCAGCCAGGGTGCCGCCGGAAGCTGGCAGATGTCGAACCGATACGAGACCATGCTGGACGACCATTTCGACCACGGCTTTGCGGTGGACTGGATGCGCAAGGACCTTGGCATCTGCCTGGACACGGCGGACGAGACCGGGGCATCGCTGCCGGTGACTGCGCTGGTCGATCAGTTCTACAAGGATGTGCAGAAGATGGGCGGTAGCCGCTGGGACACCTCGTCGTTGATCAAGCGCCTGCGGGCCATGGGGTAACACGGGGGGGCTGTCTGCCCCCCATCGCGCCAAGGCGCGATTCCCCCCGAGGATATTATTGGCCAGATGAAAAGGGCTCCGGCGGGCGCGGGGCGGAATTTCGAATGAATGATGTCAGTGCTTTTTGGGCGGTCGCGCTGCGGCGGGTCTGGGGGCTGGACGCCCGGCTCTCGCGGCTGGATGGCGAGTATGACCTGAATTTCCTAGTTCAGGCCACCAATGGGCAGGACTATGTTCTGAAGGTCATGCGGGCCGAATGCGACCCGCAGCTGGTGGATCTACAGATCACGGCGTTGGAGCATATCGCGGCCGAGGCCCCCGGGCTACCGTTTCCCAAGGTGATCCCCGGTCTGGACGGTAGCTTGTTGCCGCAGATCGACGACGACGCGGGACGGCCTCGGCTGGCGTGGCTGTTGGAGCGGCTGCCGGGCCGGTGCTATGCCAAGGCGGCGCCGAAAACCGAGGACCTGATCCTGAAACTGGGCCGGGTATTGGGGGCGACCGATCGGGCGCTGGAGCGGTTTTCGCATCCCGGCCTGGAGCGGCCGGATTTCAAATGGGACCTGACCCAGGCTGGCTGGATCGCTGACAAATTAGATGCGGTTGCCGACCCGGATCGTGCAGCCCTTCTGCGCGAGATTTGTACACAGTTCGATGCCGTCTCAAACATGCTGGCGACGCTGCCCCGGCAAGCCCTCCACAATGACGTGAATGACTACAACATCTTGGTCGAAGGAGAGCTGTCGGAGCGCCGGCAGGTTTCGGGCCTGATCGATCTGGGCGACATGTGCGCCGCGCCGCGGGTGTGCGAACTGGCGATCGCCGGGGCGTATGTGGTGCTGGATCACCCGCACCCCGAACGGGCACTGGCCGCGCTGGTGCGGGGCTATCACGCCGCAAACCGACTGCGCCCGCAGGAAGTGGACCTGATCTGGCCTCTGCTGCGGATGCGGCTGGCCGTGTCGGTCGTCAATTCCACGCTGATGGCCGCTGAAAACCCGGACGACCCGTATGTGACCATCAGCCAGGCACCGGCCTGGCGGTTCCTGGAGGATGGTTCGGTCAATGGCGAGCTGATGCCGGCGCGGCTGCGCGCGGCCTGCGGGCTGCCCGTCACCGACGGGGCCGAGCGCATTCACGCGTACCTGTCCGAACATCGTGGTCAGTTTGCGCAGCTGTTGGGACAGGGTCTGTCGGACGTTCCCATGGGTTCGCTGTCGGTCGAAAACTCGACCTGGCCGCAGAACCCGTTTCACATGCCGCTGGACGAGGCCGCGCGGGTGGGCGCGGAATTCGGCGATGGGTTGTGGCTGGGCTATTACAACGAACCGCGCCTGATCTATGCCGAGCCGACGTTCCGCAAGGGTCCGTGGAAGGCGTCGGACCGGCGCACGGTACATCTGGCGGTGGATGTGTTTGCTCCCGCGGGGACGCCTTTGCTGGCGCCGCTGAGCGGTCGGGTCGAGGCGGTCGAGAACCGGGCGAACCATCTGGACTATGGCGGCGTGGTGATCCTGCATCACGAAACCCCCGAGGGTGACGCGTTCTATACGCTATATGGACATCTGGATCCCGAGGTCTGTGACCGCTTGAAACCCGGCGATCCGGTGGCGCAGGGGGCGGCGTTCGCGCGGCTGGGCGATGCTGGCCAGAACGGCGGCTGGGCGCCGCATGTGCATTTCCAGCTGGCCCTGACCACGGCCGGCATGCAGGCCGACTGGCCCGGTGTCGCTGACCCGGACGAGCTGGACCTGTGGCATGCGGTCTGCCCGAACCCGGCGGCCCTGCTGAACCTGCCGGACGAGAAGGTATATTATCACCCGACCGACAAGGCCGAGATCCTGAACAAACGGCGGGCGAATTTTGGGGGCAACCTGAGTCTGACTTATGACGACCCAGTGATGCTGGTGCGCGGCTGGAAACATCATCTATTCGACGAATGGGGGCGGCCCTATCTGGATGCCTACAACAACGTGCCGCATGTGGGGCACGCGCATCCGCGCATTCAGACCGTAGCGGCGGATCAACTGAAGCGAATGAATTCAAACACCCGCTATCTGCATCCGGCGCAGGTGGAATTTGCCGACAAGCTGCTGTCGAAGCTGCCCGATCACCTGCAGGCGTGCTTCTTCGTCAACTCGGGCACCGAGGCCAACGAGCTGGCCCTGCGCCTTGCCCGGGCGCATAGCGGGGCCAAAGGTATGGTGACGCCCGATCACGGCTATCACGGCAACACCAATGCGGCGGTGGCCATTTCGGCCTACAAGTTCAACAAGCCCGGCGGCGTGGGTCAGGCCGATTGGGTCGAACTGGTCGAGGTGGCCGACGATTATCGCGGCCGGTTCAAACGCGACGACCCCGACCGCGCGCGCAAATATGCCGACCTTGTGGACGACGCGATTGCCGCCCTTCAGCGCAAGGGGCACGGGGTGGCCGGGTTCATCGCCGAGACCTTCCCCTCGGTCGGGGGGCAGATCATCCCGCCCAACGGCTATCTTCCGGCGGTTTACGAAAAAATCCGCGCCGCCGGCGGCGTCTGCATCGCCGACGAGGTGCAGACAGGCCTGGGCCGGTTGGGCGAGTACTACTTCGGCTTCGAGCATCAGGGCGCGTCACCAGATATCGTGGTTCTGGGCAAGCCCATCGGCAACGGCCACCCTCTGGGCGTGCTGGCCACCACGCGCGAGATCGCCGACAGTTTCGACAACGGGATCGAGTTCTTCTCAACCTTCGGCGGCTCGACCCTGTCCTGCCGGATCGGCAAAGAGGTGCTGGACATCGTCGATGACGAGGGCCTGCAGGAGAATGCCCGCGTGATGGGCGCACGGCTGATGGATGGTCTGCGCGCGATCGAGGCCGAGTTCGCTTGCGTAGGCGACGTGCGGGGCATGGGCCTGTTTCTTGGGGTCGAACTGATCAACCCCGACGGCTCGGAAGGCACCGAGATCTGCCGATACGTCAAGAACCGCATGCGGGACCACCGCATCCTGATCGGCAGCGAGGGGCCGAAGGACAACATTCTGAAGATCCGCCCGCCTCTGACCATCGAGGCCGAGGATGTGGACATGATCCTGTGGGCGCTGCGGTCTGTGTTGGCCGAGGTGGGCGACTATGCCCCTGCCCCGGTTTGTAACCACACCCATCACCATGAAGGGTGCGGCTGCTGCTAAGATACGCCCCGGCCGGATTCGGCCAGGCAGTTGACCGCGCTGTCAATGCAGCACGGCCGAGGGGATCTGATGGCCGGTGGACGGTAGCGGGAAGTCCGCAGTCATACGCCGCAGAGCCAGCCCGAACTGTTCGGACAGCGACGCCAGCGCGGGTGCGTAATCGGGGCGTACGATCAAGGCCGCCAGCATCATCGCATCCTCGCGCGCCCCTTCCGAGGCCGCGGCGATCATCTGCGCGAAACAGCTTTCGTCCGCGCCTAGACAGGCGCAACCCAGCTCGTGCCGGATCAGGGGACGGCGGCCGTGATGGGCGCACAGGCTGCACAGACGATCCAGCGCCAGCATAGCCAGCTGCCCATGATCGGCGCCCAGCGCGATGTCGAAATCATGCGCCGCGTCGGCACGGCCGGCGGCACCGTCACTCCACATCCGCAGATACATGACGGCGCCAGCCTCGATCGGTGTCAGATCCGCCAGCCGCCCGACCGGGGCGCCGCCCCGGGTGGATGCGCCGCTCATTTCGTCAAGATCAATTTGCCCGCGCGGGTGATGCGCAGGGTGTAAAGTTGGTCGCCCAGCTCGATATGGGCCAGGTTGCCGCCCTGGGTCAGATCCTCGGCCTTGTGGGCCGGCAGCATCGAAACGGCATAGGCTTGGGTCGGATTCGGGTTCTGCGCGTTCATCGGGTCATCTCCGGTTGTGTTCAGGCAAAGCGCCTTTTCCGTTCGGTTTTCATGGATTTGGCTGGCCCGGCGCCGGGTTGGCTATGCGTTTACGCTCTTAATCTGATAAAAATACTAAGGTATGTCAAGAGCCGGTTTTTCAACCGAACCGTTGCGCCCCATCGGCAGGCCCGCTAGGCCGGGGCGGATGACCGACGGAAGGGACAAGGATGACGGCGGCAATCGTGTTTGATCTGGACGGCACGCTGGTGGACAGCCTGGCCGACATCGCGGCGGCGGCAAACCGGATGCTGGCCGATCAGGGCCTTGCGCCCCTGCCCGAAGAAACGATCCGAGGATTCGTCGGCAATGGCCTGCCCAAGCTGGTAGAGCGGGTGATGGTTCATTGCGACATGGACATGAACAGGCACGGTAAACTGACCGAGGCGACCCTGCGCCACTATACAAACGCGTCCAGCTCACGGACGCGTCCCTATCCAGGGGTGCAAGAGGCGTTGGAAGCCCTACGGCAGGCGGGCATGTCCTTGGGTCTGTGCACCAACAAGCCCGAGGCACCGGCACGACACATTCTGCAGGCGCTGAATCTGGAGTCCTACTTCGACGCGGTGATCGGCGGTGACAGCTTGCCCGTGCGCAAGCCCGACCCCGATCATCTGAACGCCGCATTCGACTCTTTGGGCCAGCATCCGGTCAGAATATTCGTCGGCGACAGCGAGGTTGATGCGGAAACCGCGCAGAGGGCAAACGTGCCGTTTCTGCTGTTTTCCCGCGGCTACCGGAAATCGCCAGTCGCTCTGATCCCGCATCATTCCACGTTTGACGAATTTCTCGACCTGCCCCAACTGATCCAGTCGCAATTCACGGCGTAGTCCGAACAAGCCCAACCCTGGGGCACAATCAGATCGCGATCGTCAAGAATTTCGAGGGGCCGGCCGAGGGGGTAGGTAGCCAGCCCCTCGCGGGGAAAGTGGTAGGCCAAGTTCAACCTTGGTTAATCAGACACTAGCCCGGGCGCAGCCCCGCCGAAATTGGGGGTTTCCCGTAGTCCCGACATTTTTTTGACGATCCAAGGCGTTTTGATTGCGTTTGACGCGTCGATTCAGACTGTCCCGGCCGCTGCTTTATCTAAAAGTGCCTCGTACATGTGAGGATAGACGAACCGCGCGGCTGCACGGGCGATCACCAATTCTTCGTTGGTGGGAATCACCATGACTTGAACCCGCGACAAGGGCGTCGAAATTATCCGCGCATGCTCGGTATTGGCGTCATGGTCCAGTTCGATTCCCAGCCAGCCCATGTTGACGCAGATGCGTTCACGGACCAGCGCCGAATTTTCGCCGATCCCGCCGGTGAACACCACCGCATCCAGCCCGCCCAGAACTGCGGCCAGGGCGCCCATCTCGCGCCGGGCGCGAAAGTTGAAATAGCTGATAGCGCGGCGCGCGGCCCCGGTATCCGCCTGCTCGAGCGTGCGCATGTCGTTGGACAGGCCGGACAGGCCAAGCAGACCCGACTTGCAATACAGCAACTCGGTGATTTCGTCCGCAGTCATGCCTTTCTGCTGCATCAGATACAGCACAACGCCCGGGTCAAGCTGACCGCAGCGGGTCCCCATGGGCAGGCCGTCCAGAGCCGTAAAGCCCATGCTGGACCCCACCGAACGCCCATGGATCAAGCCGCACATCGACGCGCCGTTGCCAAGATGGGCCACGATAACCCGCCCCCCATGCAAAAGAGGCGCGGTCTTGGCCAGATGGTCCGCGATGTATTCATAGCTGAGCCCGTGGAACCCATAGCGCCGCACGCCCATGTCGTAATATTCGGTCGGCAGTGCAAAGGTATCGTTCACCCACGGATGGTGGCGGTGAAAGGCCGTGTCGAAACAGGCGACCTGAACTGCCTCGGGAAAACGCTCAATCGCGGCGCGCACCCCTTGCAGGTTGTAGGGTTGATGCAGCGGCGCGAAGGGCGCCAGATCTTCCAGCGCGCGCAGGCTGTCTGGTGTCAGCTGAATTGGGCGATCATGCTTTGGTCCGCCATGGACGATACGATGCCCGACGGCCACGATTTCGGCCTTTGGAAACCATTGGGTCAACAGATCCAGAACCCGGTTCATCGCCGCCATGTGATCCGCGATGGGCCCGACCTCGTCGCCTCCGAGGACCCGGCCATCCGATGTCTTGGCTGCGATGGTCGGCTCGGGGCTACCGATGCGCTCGACCGCGCCGGTGCAGATCGCCACCGGGTCATCCTTGTGCAGCGTGAACAGGCTGAATTTCAGCGAAGACGAGCCGGCGTTCAGGGTGACCACATGACTCATGTGACAACGCCTCTGGTCCGGGCCGCATGCAGGGCGGCGATGGCGCATGATGCCAAACGGGCCTTGTCGTCGTCGGACCTGCTGTTGAGAATGATCGGCACCCGGGCACCCAAAACGACCCCGGCAGCCTTTCCGTTAGCGACATAGGCCAGTTGCTTGGCCAGCATGTTCCCCGCATCCAGATTGGGCACGACCAGGATCTCGGCCTGCCCGGCCACCGGCGACATGATGCCCTTGGTGCGGGCCGCGTCCAGGCTGACGGCGTTGTCCATGGCCAACGGCCCCTCGACCAGACCACCCGTGATCTGCCCGCGGTCCGCCATCTTCGACAGCAGCGCCGCGTCGACTGAGGACGGAATCGCGGGATTCACCGTCTCGACCGCCGAAAGCACGGCCACCTTGGGCGTCGCGAAGCCCAGCGACCTGGCAAGGTCGATTGCGTTCTGGGTGATGTCCACTTTGGTCTCCAGATCCGGCGCGATGTTGATCGCCGCATCGGTGATCAGGATCGGGTGCGGCTGGCCGGGCACATCCATGACGAAAACATGCGTGAAGCGCCGTCCAGCCCGCAGGCCGCGCTCGCGCCGAAGGGCCGCCCGCAACAGATCGTCGGTATGAAGATGACCTTTCATCAGCGCCCGGACGCGGCCATCCGCCACCAGGTCAACAGCTAGGCTGGCCGCATGGGCATGCGAGGTGGCCTCGACGATCTCGACGCCGTCCAGCGTGACGCCAAGCTCTTGCGCGGCCGCACGGATCTTGGCCGGGTCGCCGACCAGAATGGGATGGATGATCGTTTCGCGCGCCGCCAGCATGGCCCCGCCCAACGAATTGGCGTCCTCGGGGGCGGCAACCGCCGTCGGAATGGGGTCGAGCGGCCGGGATTTCTGCACCAACGCATCGAAGTGACGGTGACGCAGAACGACAACTCCTGGCGTTTCGATCCCGTCGACCGGCACGGGGCGGTCCGGCGCGACCGCCACGACCTGGCCTGACAGGATCAAGGCGCCATCGCTCGGACGGGTCACGGCGACCTCCAGCAGCACCTCGCGGTTCGGGCGCTTTTCGGCCACGGTCGCTCGGGCCAGCAACGCGTCTCCTGCGGCGGCGGGCGTCGCCAGGTCGAAGGTGCAGGATTTCTGAACCGCACCCAAGCCGGGCAAAAGATTGCCCACGACCGCCGAAACCAGCCCGCCGACAAAGGCCGGAGACGCAACCAGCTTGCCGCTTTCGGGCAAGGCGGAATGCAACGCGCCGTGATCGCCGCAGGCCGCGGCAAAAGCCAACAGATCGTCATCGCTGCACACGCGTTCGAGTTCGGCGGTCTCTCCGACCTGGATCTCGTCATAGGGCTTGGTGTCGTATCGCATCTGATGCTCTCTGCTGCGCCGGTCCGGTTTGAAATGCGGTGTAAGCCGCCGTCAACGGCGCCCGCGGTGTTTCCGACCGGACCCTGAGGGAATGCGGTGGAAAAGTCCAACCTTTCCCGATCTACACCGCCCGACGCGCGTCGTCTTCCGGCAAACCGTCAGAATATCGGCAGAACCCGGCGGGCCATGGTCCGCCGCGGGCGGTTGGTTTCAGACCCGCGACTTTTCGAACGCGGCCCACGCCTGCTGAAAGGCTTCGAAATCGAAGCCCGGTTGGCAGGCTGCATCCAGAACGATGCGTTCGGTTTGAATCAAGCGCCCGATGGCGTCCTCCAGCCGGTCGATGACTTCGGCGGGCACGACCACCGCGCCGTGACGATCCGCATGCACCAAGTCGCCGGGCCGGACCGTCAGGCCGAAAATGGAAACCGGCGTGTCGATCTCGCGGACGTGGACAAAGCCATGGCTGGGGCCAATCGATCCCGCAATCACTGGAAAGCCCGCCGGCAAGTCACCCAGATCGCGCATAACGCCGTTGGTCAACGCTCCTGACAGGCCGAACCCTTTGTGGACCGTGGTGTTGATCTCGCCCCAATAGGCGCCGATGCAATCGGGAAAGTCGAGGTCTTCGATCACCGCGACCGCAGGCGACGGGGCCGCTGCCATGTACTCATAATAGGCCATCCGGCGCTGGCGGATGACCTCGGGCGCCTCGGTCGGCGGATGCACCGCGGCGATTTTTGCGGTGCGGGCAAAGCCCACGACCGGCGGCTCGGTCGGGGCCGAACACACCATGGTGCCGCGCGTGAACCCGTCAAAGCCGCGCTTGCCCTGTGCGAACTCGATCGCGTTGCAGACGGTGGGGGTGTCGACCTGGCGCAGCAGGGTCAAAAGGGACGGTGTCATCATTCCTCCAGCCAGCGGCGCAGGGCCGCCGTTGTTTCGTCGGGTTGCTCGAGCGTCGGCAGATGCCCCGCGCCCTCGACCACCGACAGAGTGCCGTTGGGCAGCAGACCGTGCATCAGCTCGTGCCGCTCGACCGGGCACAACCCGTCCTGCCGCCCACACAGAACCAGCGACGGTCCTGCGAAAGACCGCAGCGTCTCGGTCTGATCCGGGCGATCCATCAGGGCGCGGGACTGGCGCAGAAAGACGCCCGGGCCAAGATCCATGGCCATTGCCATGCACAGATCGAGAATCGCGCCCTGACGCGGGCCATCGGCCAAATAGTTCGGCTTCATCTCGTCGCGCATCACGCGCCACAGCTCGCCCCGTTCGACCGCCGCCATCTGGGGGATTCGACGGGCCTTGACTTCGGGCCGTTCGGCCAGCGGGTTGGTGTCGAGCAGCGCCAACCGCGCGACCCGGTCCGGCGCCTGACGCAGGACCTCCATCGCGACGATGCCGCCCATGGACAGGCCGGCCAGCGCAAACCGGCCGGGGGCGCAGGCCAGCACATCGGCGGCCAGCGCCTCAACACTGTCATGGTCCGTCAGCGGCACGCTTATCAGCGGGGTTGTGCCCGACAGCGCCGCGATCTGCGGGGCGAACAGGCGCGCGTCGCACATCATGCCGGGCAGCAAAACCAGCGGGGTCATTTGACCAGCGCCGCCCCCTCGGCCAGGGCGGCCAGTTTGGCATAGGCGATCTGCGGATCGACGGCCCCGAACCCGGCGAAGGTGCCGAACCCGCAATCGCTGCCGGCGATCACGCGGTCGGCGCCCACGACCTCGGTGAAGCGGCGGATCCGCTGCGCGACCAGTTCGGGATGTTCGACAAAATTGGTGGTGGTGTCCACGACCCCCGGCACTAGGATCTTGTCGTCGGGGATCTCGGCCCTGCGGTCACGGAACACTGTCCATTCATGGGCGTGGCGCGGGTTCGAGGTTTCGAACAGGACATAGCGTGACCTGGTCGCCATCAGCGTCGAGAACACCTTGTCCATGGCGATGTCGCAGCAATGCGGGCCTTCGTAGTTGCCCCAGCAGATATGCACGCGCACGCGGTCCTGTGGTACGTTCTGCAGGGCGTGGTTTAGCGCTTCGACATGCAGGTTGGCGACCTTGACGAACTCATCATCCGACAGGTCGGTGAACAGCATGTGGCGCGACAGGGCCAGGTCGGGGCAATCGAGCTGCAGATCTAGCCCGGCAGCCACGATGGTTTCGTATTCGTCCTTCATCGCATCGGCCAGCGCGGCCAGATATGCCTCGCGCGTGGGGTAATGCGCGTTCTGCAGGAACAGCGAGATCACGCCCGGCGAGGCTGCGTTCATGAACCCACGCTCGACCCCGTGCTGCGCCATGGCCGATTTCAGGTTGGCGATGTCCTTGTTCAGCTCATCCTGCCCCTTGGACCGCACCTCGCCCGTGCATTGCGGACGGGCGTATTGCGGGGTGCCGCCCTCATCCGCCAGCCGTTGCAGAAAGCTGGGGAACATCTTCAGGTCGGCGGGCGCGTTGCGCGGGCTGTCCCCGGAAAAGCCGGTGTAGCGATCCTTGACATAGGTCGCGTACGAGATCTTGGAGGTCTCGCCGTCGCTGACGATATCTACCCCCGCCTCGACCTGCTTGCGCACCGTTTCGGAAACGGCCCGGGTCATGCAGGCATCGAATGCGGCGGCATCATAGGGTTCGCCCCGTTCGCGGGCGAAGATGAAATCCACCACCTCCTGCGTGCGGGGCAACGAGCCCACATGGGTTGTCAGTATCCGTGTCATGCGGGCTCTCCTTTCGTTACTGGCCGGTCCAGGTTGCGCCGGCCGGATCATCGGTGGCCACGACGCGATACAGGCTGGCCTCGCCGGTCATCGACGGCTCAAGCGTATAGGCCTCGCCCGGGTTCAGCAGGCAGGTGTCGCCGGGATTCAGGATCGCCTCGGCCTCGTCGGTGCACAGCAGCCAGTGGCCGCGCACGGGCATCAGCACGGTGTGCTTCTCGGGCGTGACCTTCCCTGCCCCCAACGAACCACGGGTCAGGAATTCGACCTCGAAACCGGGGCGGTCCTTCAGTAAGGCATCGGGGCCGATCACCCTGGCCGGTGCCTTGGCGGCCAGCGCCATCAGGTCCCAATAGCGGGCCACATAGTCGCGCACCACGTTCTGCACCGGAACCTCGGGGAAGGCCTTGAGTTGCTCCTCGGTCAACAAAGGCATGGGTTCGACACCGTCGGGCAGGTTTTCGCCCTTCTTGGTGTCGTACAGCACCCCGTTTTCGCCCAGCACCAGACCATGGGCCGAGGCATCCTGAATGACCTGCGGCGCCCAGGTCACCCCGCCGCCGGCATCATCGCCCCCCAGGATGGCCATAATCATCCCGTAATCTGTGCCGATATTTTCAAAGCCGCGGAAGATACCGGTGGGAATGTTGAAGATGTCGCCTTCCTCCAGCACGACCTCACCGGCGTCGCCCCAGCGGCCCCAGAAGAAGCGCCACCGCCCCTTGAGGACAAAGAACACCTCGGCGGTGGTATGGCTGTGCAGCGAGTTGCGGCATTTGGGCGGCTGGCCCGCGGCGCCGATGTTGAAGCCAGGCGTGTCGCGGATGTGGACATGCTGATCGGGGCTTTCCGAGACGCCGCCGCCGATGATGGTGAAATTCTCCTTCTGATCCGAGCCGGGCGTGTGGGCGTCGATGAAGGCGGTTTTGCAGGGCTTTAGTTCGCCATAGCGGACGATACGGGTTTCAAGCTGAGTCATTTTTGGGCTCCTGTGATTGGGTTGAACGATGGGAAGAGACTCCGTTCAACCCGGTGGCCGCAGGTTCAGACGCCGCGCCCGCAGCGAGGCGCGATGGGCATGGAACCGTCGCGCAGCCTGGCTGTGGTTCAGCCGGTATGGCCACGGTCTGAGCATCAGGCCTCGCCCGTCTGCAGCAGGATCTGCTTCCACACGGCGGTTTCATCGAACAGCGTGTATTCGCGGCGCAGCCTGGGTTGGCCGGTGATCAACGCGCCGAACTCGGCATGGCTGATGCCCAGCACATAGACCTGCGCCCCGGTCGGAACGCCGAACACGCCCCAGCCCTCATGCTTGCCCCACAGGCTCCAGCGGATCGCGGCACGGGGCGGCATGTTGGGATCGTCGCGGCCGATCTGGTGCTCGATGCGGAACTCCGCATTGGGGAAACTGGCGCGCAGCCCCATCCAGAACCGGTCCACCGCATCCCAGCCGTGCCCCGTCAGGCCGCCGACATATTCGGACTGCACCGCGCGGTCGTATTCGGCCCCGATAACGCCCATGTCGGCGCCCATGATCCGGGTCAGGATGTCGGCATAGCGCTGGCCCCACTCGTTGTCGTTGCCACTGCCCGTGTAAGGGCCTGGCTGGTCGGTGTCGGGCGACAGGGGTTTGACGCAGTTCTGCGGCCCGCCTTCGCGCGCGATGAGGTCGGCAGCGTATTCCTTGGGGTCCCAACCCATCTGGCGCACGATCGCGCCCTGATCGCGGATCAGCCATTCATCGTTGATCTGGTTGTCGATCGCGTGGCAGTCGGCCAGAATCCGATAGCGCAGCTTGGTCCCCGTGGCCTTGCCATAGACCCCGTCGCCCAGATGCGTGGCGGTCGAGATGATCCGGTGCGAGCTCAGCATGCCGTCCTCGGGCGTGCCCGACCAGATAACGTCCTCGCCCAGCAGCTGCCGGTCTGGAAACTCGGCCAGGGTCGCCATCGTGGCGCCGATGACGTTCTGGTTGCCCAGCACCACTGAGGCGGGCGACCGCACCACGATGTCGGGGCTGTAATAGTCGTGCAGCGTGGCGATGCCGCGGTCTTCCCAGATCTCCTTGGTGATGCCGATGATATAGTCAGGGAAATCCTTGAACTTGGGATCGAAGCCTTTCATGAGTCAGTCCTTTTGGGGGTCCACCCCTTGGGCAGCCGCGCCGAGGTCCGCACGACGAGAGGTCCGTCGATGGCAACCTTGCGGGGGGCGGCGTCCTTTGGGTTTTCAATGTGATCAAGCAAAGCGGTCACCGTTTCGGCCACCATCAGGTTGGCGCGCTGACGGATCGTGGTCAGGTTGTAGGCCGGCCAGCCAGCGGGCGGCACATCGTCGTAGCCGATGACCGAGACATCCTCGGGGATGCGCAGGCCCAGTTCGAACCGGATTACGTCCATCACCGCCAGCGCCATGTGGTCATTGGCCACGAACACGGCATCCGGGCGCGCCTCGGGCGCCACGTCGAACATGCGGCGGGCGGCTTGCCGGGCGTTTTCAGTGTGGAAATCGCCAGTGTCATGGGCAAACAGGCTTTGGCCGGCGGCGGCCAGCGCGGCGCGGAATCCCGCCTCGCGGTCGCGCTGGGTCGAAGCACCCTGCCAGCCCGCGATGTAGGCGATGCGCTGGTGCCCGCCCGCCAGTAGAAACTCGGCCACCTTGCGGCCGCCGGCATAGTTGTCCGAGGTCACGGTGGTGATGCCCTCGATATCCTGGCTGCGGTTGAACAGCACCACCGGAACGCCCGCCTGCTGGCAGCGGGTGGCGATATCCGACGACATCGGCACCGAGGCCAGAATGACCCCGTCCACCTGATAATCGAGGATCTCTTCCATCACGTCGTCGATGTTTCCGGCCGAGCGCGAGGCCATGAAGATCAGCACGTGATAGCCATGCTCCTGCAGGCGGTTCGACAGTTTCTCCAACGCCTCGGGATAGAAGTAGTTGTCCAGGTAGCCGACCACCAGGCCGATGATCCGGCTTTTGCCCGACACCATCGCCCGGGCCAGCACGTTGGGACGATAGCCCAGTTCGGCCGCCGCCTTGCGCACCTTTTCCTCGGTCTTCTTGCTGACCGAAGCGCCGGGCGTGAACACCCGGCTGACCGCCGACTGGCTGACGCCGGCCAGTTGCGCGACCTGAAGCGATGTGACCTTGTCAGCCATCAGTCTGCCGTCCATCCGCCGTCGATCAGCATCGACGTGCCGGTGACCAGCCCCGAGGCGTCGGACGCAAGATAGAGAACCGCGCCCATGATGTCCTCGACCTCGCCTACGCGGTTCAGCTTGATCTTGTCCATGATCCAGGCCGCGCGTTCGGGGTTGTCGAAGGTCGATTGCGTCAGCGGGGTTCGGATGAAGGTCGGGCAGACCGTGTTGATGCGGACGCCCTGCTTGCCCCATTCGATCGCCATCGCCTTGACCATGCCTTCCAGCCCGTGCTTGGTCGCGCAATACAGCGCCCGGTCGATGCCGCCGACATGGCCCATCTGACTGGAGATATGGATGATCGAACCAGGCCGCCCGGCCGCCATCAGCGCCTTGGCGGCATAGGCCGAAAGGAAATAGGCCGAGCGCAGATTGACACTCGTGACCGCGTCGAAATCCTCGGGCGTGGTTTCGACGGCTGGCCCGTGCCGCGCGGTCCCGGCCGAGTTCACCACCACGTCAAAGGCTTGCGCGGCGAACAGCGCCTGCAACGCGGTCAGGTCGCTCTGATCCAGCACCCGCCCCTCGGCCGACCAGCCCTGCGCCTGCAGGGCGGACACCGCTTCGTTCAGCCGCTCGGCCCCGCGCGCGGCGCAGACCACATGCGCGCCGGCCTCGGCCAGGGCGACAGCGCACCCCAATCCGATGCCCGAAGATGCGCCGGTGACCAACGCGGTCTTGCCGCTCAGCGAGAACGAAGGGGTGCGGGGCAGTTGGGTCATCAGCTCATTCCATCCGGGGTTTCAATGCGGCCCAGGTTCCGGGCCTTGTTGAATTCCCGCAGGCGGGCAAAGACGTCAACGCCAAGCTGCGCATAGGCGTCCAGAAGATCGACCAGAACCCAGTTTTCGCGGATCCGTCCGTTCTCCAGCCGCCAGAAATCGAGGCTGCGCATGGTGATCCGCTTGCCCGAAGGCGCGATGCCCATCCACCCGTCATGGGTGACGGTCTGGATCATGTTGGGCCAGCCCGTCACTGCCGCATAGTCGCCATCGCCGAAGAAATGATAGGTGATGTCGTCGACATATTGCCCGCGATCCGGCATTCCGTTCAGGAACGGGATCTGGTGCCAATTACGGAACCCGGCATAGCCGCGCCCGGTGCCGATGCCCGAAGGCCCGTACCAGTTCATGCGCGGATGCCAGAACCGCTCCATCTCCATCACCTCGGGCCCGCCCTGTGAGGGGTGCTTTTTCAGATGTTCCAGCATGTCGATGATGTGCTGGCAGGTGGCGCGGCCCTTGTCGGTGTCGTAGGGCCCCGGCACCAGACCGTCCTGCGTGGCCGGGCCGGGCACATGCCATTCGCGTCCCAGGCTGGGCGCCATCGGCCATGCGCGGGCCTGCATCATTACCTCGGGGATGTCCCACAGGGCCTGCATTTCGACGATCCGGCCGTTCTCGAACCGGTAGAACTCGTGAAACCGCATGGTCACCTGATGGCCGGTGGGCGGGATGTCCAGCCATGGACCGGTGAAGGTTCCGGTATAGTAGCCGCCGCAGCCGACCCAGTCGGCGCCAAACTCGTCCGGTCCGGCCATCACGATATAGTCGCGCCGCTCGAGGTCCGGCCAAGCATCCAGCAGGCCCTTGTAGGCCAGATCGTAGAACGCCTCGCTGCCGGTGCTGTCACCGAAAGGATGGCACAGGCGGAACAGGGCGTCGGGCGCGCTCACCTGCGCCAGCGCGTCCCGCACACCGGCTTCGTCGAAATCATACATCGCCGCCCGAAGCGGCGCGATCAGCGCCTTGTGCTGCGTATGCTTGTCACTCATTCTGCGGCATCCCGGTATGGGGCCGGTGCGCCATACGGCACGTTGATGCCGCCATAGCGGCGCACCCGTACGTTACATTGTTCGGCATGGCCCACGAACCCTTCCAGCAGACACAGGCGCGAGCCGTACTCGCCGATCAGGGTTGCCGCCTCGTCGGTCAGGATTTTCTGATAGCTGTGGGTCTTCAGGAATTTGCCAACCCACAAGCCGCCGGTATAACGCCCGGCCTTCTTGGTCGGCAGAGTGTGGTTGGTGCCGATCACCTTGTCACCGTTCGACACGTTGGTACGCGGCCCCAGGAACAGCGCGCCATAGCAGGTCATGTTGTCCAGGAACCAGTCATCGCGATCGGTCATCACCTGAACATGCTCCGAGGCGATCTCGTCGGCGACCTGCAGCATCTCGTCATAGCTGTCGCACAGGATCACCTCGCCATAATCCTGCCAGCTGACCCGCGCGGTGTCAGCCGTCGGCAGGATGCCCAGCAGGCGGTCGATCTCGGACTGCGTCTCCTCGGCCAGCTTGCGCGAGTTGGTGACCAAAACCGCGGGCGAGTTGTAGCCGTGTTCGGCCTGCCCCAGCAGGTCAGTGGCGCAGATCTCGGCATCGACGGTTTCGTCGGCGATCACCATGGTCTCGGTCGGGCCGGCGAACAGGTCGATGCCGACGCGGCCGAACAGCTGGCGCTTGGCCTCGGCCACGAAGGCGTTGCCGGGGCCGACCAGCATGTGCACCGGGTCGATCGTTTCGGTACCCAGCGCCATCGCGCCGATCGCCTGAATACCGCCCATGACATAGATTTCGTGCGCGCCGCCCAGATGCATGGCGGCGATCACCGCCGGATTCGGCTTGCCCTGGAACGGAGGGGTGCAGGCGATGATGCGCGGCACACCCGCAACGCTGGCCGTGGCCACTGACATATGAGCCGAAGCCACCATCGGGAACTTGCCGCCGGGCACATAGCACCCGACCGACTGCACGGGGATGTTCTTGTGGCCCAGGATCACGCCCGGCAGGGTCTCGACCTCGATATCGGTCATCGAGGCGCGTTGCGCGCGGGCAAAGTTCATCACCTGCTCCTGCGCGAACTTGATGTCGGCCAGCTCACGGTCTGACAGCTGAGCGATCAGGTCGTCGATCTCCTGTTGCGACAGGCGGAACGAGGCGGGCGAATAGTTGTCGAACTTCTCGCTCAGCTCGCGTACGGCGGCGTCGCCACGGGTTTCGATATCCTTCAGGGTTGCCTCGACCACGGCGCGGGTCTTGGCGTCATCCTCGGCCCGGTCTGCGTCGGACTTGCCGCGTTTGAGATACTCGATTGCCATTGTCTTGATCCTCAGTTGTCGGGACGGGGCGGAATTTTCTCGCCCCGGTCATATGCTTCCCAGCCGTGGCCCTGGAAGAGGTCGACGCCCAGCTGCGCGGCGACATGGGCGAAGTCGACGTTCACCCAATTGTCGACGATCTTGCCGTCGACCACTTTCCAGAAATCCATGTAGCGGATCTCGACCCGCTTGCCGGTGGGCGGAATGCCCAGAAATTCACCCGAATGGGTCGCCTCCTGCCGGCCAAAGGCCGCGGCCCATTCGCCCATGTAGAGCCGCGCCTCGTCGATGCAGACCTTGTCGGAAAACGCGGCCTGGAAGGGGCGCTGCCAGTTGTCCTGAAACTCTTGCAGACCGTTCTTCGTGCCGCAGCCTTGGTTGCCCATCCAGCGGAACCCTTCGGCGAAGAACTCGCCAATGTCGTTGATGCGGTGGTCATTCAGGCCGTCGACCATGGCTTCGATCACGCGGCGCGTGTCTTCGGTCTTGGTCAGGTCGGTGTCGCGGGTCAGAACCGCTTGTTCAGGTCGGGAACCTTTCATCGTCTTGTCCTTGTCAGATTGTCAGGGATTGGGGATCGGGGGAGCATGCCCCCAAACCCGGGAAAATCCCTTGGCAACCTGTTTAGCGCCGGGTGGCGCGTCAGGGCGTTATGGCGGAACCGGCGGCTCATCAGCCCTTGACCGCGCCGGCGGTCAGTCCGCTGACGATCTGGCGCTGGAAGATCATGACCAAGAAGAAGAGCGGCGCGGTGATCGACACGGCGGCGGCCACGGCGACGACCTGGTCGGTGGTGGTGGTTTCGCGGTTGAACATGCCGGCGATGGCGGGAACCATGGTCTGGTTCTGCGCGTCCAGCAGCAGCGAGGTCACCAGAAAGTCGTTGTAGGCCAGCAGGAAGCTGAACAGCCCGGTAGTGATGACGCCCGGCCACATCACAGGCATGATCACCCGACGGAAGGCCTGGAAATGGTTGCAGCCATCCACGCGCGCGGCTTCGTCCAGCTCGGCCGGGATGTTCTGGAAGAACGACCGCAGCATCCAGATGGTAAAGGGCTGGTTGATCGCCACCAGAACCGCGATCACGGCAAAGGGCTTGCCATATAGCGTGGGCGCGTTTTCCCCCAGGATCGGGCGCAGCCATTCGGCCGAGTTGATGAAGACCGGCAAATAGCCCGCCACCAGAACCGAGTGCGGCAGCGCGCGGAACACCAACGCGACGATCAGGATCCAGAACGCAAGCGTCGAGCCGGACCGCGCCAGCCCATAGCCCGCCAGCGTGCCCACTGTCAGCGACACGGTCACGACGCCCGCGGTAACGATCAGCGAGTTCTTGAAGTTGTTGGAAAAGCCGCGGTCGATCCAGACGGTCTTGTAGTGCTCGGTCGTCAGGCCCAACACGTCGCGCCCCAGCGGGCCGAACAGTGGGTTCAGCACGTTCAGAACGGCCGGCAGAACAATGAAGAACACCAGCAGAAAACCCAGCACCAGAACCAGCCCGCCGATGATCCAGCCGAACCAGGCCTGCCCTGGCCGCGTGTAGGACTTCACCATTTCGGGCAGGGTCTTGGTGGCCAGGCGCGCGGTGGCCCACAGCACTGCGATGCCCATCAGGATATCGAGGATCGAGATCCCCTTTCCGGTCTCGAGCGTAGCCGGACCGAAGATCACGTTCAGCGCATTGCCGTCGAATGCGTCCACCGGCGACTTGAAGCTCATCACCGTGATCCAGAAGATCGGGAAAGCCGCCACCAGGCACCAGAAGGCCAGGAAGAAATTCGATGTCAGCCGCAGACCGAGCGGTTGGCGAAGCGCGCTTGAGGACATGTCAGTGGCCTCCCTTATGGTCGCGCCATGTCCGGCGCAGCGGTGCGATGAGAAGGATGACGATTCCGACCATGGTCAGCATGGCGCTGGCCGAGGCCCGGCTGATCGAACGGTTGCCCGCCTGATCCGGCACGAGGAAGTCATAGGTCAGCCATTGCAGCGAGATGACGTAGCCTTGGCTCGAGAAGCCGACGATTTCTTCGAACACCCGGTACGCGTCCATCAGATGAATCATCGACACGAAGATGATCAGCGGCATCAGGTGCGGGATGACGATGTATTTCAGGCGCTGCCAGCGGCTTGCGCCGTCGATAACTGCGCTTTCAAGGCTGTCCTGGTTCACGGTCTGAAGACCGGCATAGAACACGATCGCGGCAAAGGGCGCGACATGCCAGACGCGATACAGCATCATCAGCAACTCGATCGTCCAGGCCTGCGCAAACAGGGCGATGTCGCGGTTCAGCCACCATTCCAGCATGGCCGTCAGGATGCCGTCACCGCGAAACAGCCAGTTGATCGACAAGGCACCGATGACCGGCGTGATGATAAAGGGCAGGAGCGACACGAAGATCACCGGCCCCCGGATCGCCTGCGCGGCGTTGTTGATGACGATGGCGATGGCCAAACCGAACCCGATCACAAGCGGCAGGGTGATCAACGTAAAGGTCAGCGTAAAGCGCAGCGCCTTCCAGAAATTGATGGTGGACAGCACGCTCCAGCTGCCTTCGCTGATCGCGCGCCAGGCCCGTTCGGGCTCCAGCACGTTGCGATAGCTTTCCAGCCCGACAAACTGGGTCTGCGTGATGATCTCGCCGTGTTCATCAAGTTTCGGAATGGACTTTTCTTCAGTCACGCAGGTCTGCGTCAGGAAGCCGGGCGTGCAGGTCTCGACCTCGACCGTCTCGTAGATGGGCTGGGTGACATAGAAACTCTGCTTGAACACGCTGACCAGCGGGAACGCGATGAAGAGAAGCATCATAAAGACAGAGGGGCCGACAAAGGCGGCAAATGTCCGGAAATTCATGGCTCTGCCTTTCTCATGGTTCTCGGTGGTGGAAGATGCGGGAGGAGGTCGGCCCCCTCCCGCGTGCGGATCAGTTGCCGACCAGGCCGGCTTCTTTTGCGGCGGTCAGATAGTCGGCTTCGATGTCGGCCAGGGTGGTCTGGGCGTCCTTGGCACCGGTCAGATAGTCGGCCAGTCCATTGCCCAGCGCGGTGTGCATGATGCCCATCGGCCCCGACGCCGGGTAGGGCTTGGCGCCTGCTTCGGCCGAGGCGGCAGCACCCGCGGCCAGTTCACCGGGTGTGTAGGCCGGGTTCAGCCAGACTGCGACGTCATTGTTGGCCTGCACCATTTCCGCGTCGATGCCTTCCATCATCACGCGGAAGGCGGCGTCGGCTTCCTCGTCGCTCATGTTCTTGGCCAGAACCATGCCGTCCCACCAGATCGTGGTCGCCGGAGCCGCCGACCCCAACGGAGCCGCCGCCATCGTCACCTTGCCGACCACTTGGCTTTCGGCCTCGTCGTTCATTGCGGCCGCGCGGCTGGCCCACAGGTTGGCCATGGCGATCTTGCCCTGCTGGAACTGCTGCTGAACGTATGTCGAATCCGAGACCAGGTATTCCGGGTCCATATATGCCGTCATCGCCTTGAGCGTTTCCAGCGCGCGAACCCCCTGTTCGTTGTTGATCGCGGGCATGTTGCCTTCGGCAAAGAACTCGCCGCCCTCGCCCAGATACATGTTCACGAATTCCTGACCCAGGTTCCAGCCGGTCTTGAACGTGCCGCCCAGCGGATACTCGACCACGCCGGCTTCCTTGATCTTTTCCGCCGCGGCCAGCACGTCGGCATAGGTCTTGGGCTCGGCAATGCCCAGATCGGCCAGAATGTCGCTGCGGTACATCAGGTGCTGGGCGTTCACCATCATGGCGATGGCCATGGTCTGGCCGTCCACCTTGATCAGCTGGTTCGGCAGCAGGTCCTGGCCGTATTTGGCGACTAGATCATCCAGCGGACGAATGGTGCCCGCGTTCAGCAGCGGCACCAGCGTGGCGTTCGACACGCCGCCGATCTGGTACAGCGCCGGGTTGGCCGCAAAGGCTTCGGGTTGCTTCTCGCGGAATTCCTGATCCAGCGAGGCGCTGAAATTGCCGCATTCGGCCATGGCGTCGGTGGCGGCCTTCCAGGCCTCGAACCCGGCCGAAAGCGATTTAAGCGGAACGGTGTTTTCGAACGAACAGGCGGCCCAAGCGGCGCCCGAGGCCACCGACATCGCGCCGGCCAGTATGAGTGTCTTGAGTTTCATGCGTTTCTCCCTGTCAGGATCGGTCCGTCGTCGACGTCCGGACCGGTGGTTTGCCCTTGCGGGCTGTTGCGGGGTCAATCCCCGATCCGCGCACCGCTTCCAGCTTCGAAGAGATGACAGATTTCGCTTGGCACCGAGAACGAGACGGAATCGCCGATCTCGGCGCGGAAAGACTTGTCGGCCTTGACCGAGACCAGCGCGCCGCCGACCCGGACCGAGATCATCGTGGCGTCGCCCAAAAGCTCGAGCGTATAGATCGGGGCCGTGATCTGACCCTGCTCTGAAGCAAGAGCGGCGTCCTCGGCCCGGAACCCCAGCGTCAACGGCCCGTCGGGGGCATCTATTCCGGGGATGTCCACGTGCTGCGCGCGGAACACGCCACCTTCGACGCGGCCCTCGATCAGGTTCATGGCGGGTGAGCCGATGAAGCTGGCCACGAAGGTGTTGGCGGGGCGGTCATAGATGTCGGTCGGGCTGCCGACCTGTTGCACGATCCCCTTCTTCATCACCACGACACGGTCGGCCAGGGTCATCGCCTCGATCTGATCGTGGGTGACGTAGATCGTGGTAACGGCCAGTTCGTGGCTGAGGTTCTTGATCTGCGCCCGCGTCGATACCCGCAGCTTGGCATCCAGGTTCGACAGCGGCTCATCCATCAGGAACACGTTCGGTTCGCGCACGATCGCGCGGGCCAGAGCGACCCGCTGGCGCTGACCGCCCGACAGCTCGGCCGGTTTGCGATGCAGAAAGTCGTCCAATTCGACCATCGCGCTGGCGCGGCGCACTTTCTCGTCATGGGTCGCGGGGTCGATGCCGCGAACCTTCAGCGGAAAGCGGATGTTTTCATAGACGTTCATGTTGGGGTACAGGGCATAGCTCTGGAACACCATCGCCACGTCGCGGTCCTTGGGTTCCAGATCGTTGACCACCTTGCCGTCGATCAGGATCTCGCCCTCGGTCACGTCCTCGAGCCCCGCGATCATGCGCATCGTGGTGGTCTTGCCGCATCCGGACGGCCCCAACAGCACAAGGAATTCGCGATCGGCGATGGTCAGGTCGAAATTGTGGACCCCCACGAACGACCCCCAGCGCTTGCCGACATTGCGCAGTTGAATTTCCGCCATGGTGCCTCCCGGGAAGGAATCGTTTTGCATACGTTTGCAAAAGAGTAATCCAGCCACATCAATTCTGGCAAGACAATTTTGCAAACGTATGCAAAACTGTCCGAAGCAGGTGATTCACACACTCCTGACCTAAATCGCAACCCTCTGCCAGGAAACGGAAAAACCGTGAGTTTTCAGGACCAGAAAAAACTGATTTTGGCATTCCACGACGCGCTGGATGACACGGATGCCGCCGGCGTCGGCCAGGTCATCGAACAATTCTGCGCACCCGATCTGCTGTGGCGCGGCTTTCACCCCTTCCATGAAATCGTCGGCGCAAAGGCCGTGGCCGAGACGTTCTGGCAACCGATCAAGCACGGCCTGAAGCGCATGCAGAACCGGATGGACATCTTCTTTGCCGGCCGAAACTCGCTGACCCAATCCGATGATGTCTGGGGCGTGTCGATGGGGCATCTGATGGGCCTGTTCGACGCGCCGTGGCTGGGCATTCCGCCCACCGGCAAGCTGGCCTTTCTGCGGTACTGCGCCTTTTACAGGGTCGCAGATGGAAAAATCACCGAAACGGCCATGTATTTCGACATTCCCCACCTCATGGTGCAGGCCGGGCTGAACCCCTTTCCTCCACAAACCGCGGCACACCTCGTGCAGCCCGGCCCCAGAACCCATGACGGGCTTTTGATCGACGACCAGCCCGCAGCCGAAGGCCAAAAGACACTGGCGCTGATCAACGCGATGATTTCGGACCTGGGCCAGTGGAACAGCGGCCTGACGCTGGAGGAGGAACTGGCACGCACCTGGCATGACGACATGCTGTGGTGGGGTCCCGAGGGGATCGGAGCCACCTACACCATCCCGCGCTATGCCAAGCAGCACTCGGGCCCGTTCCGCGCCGGTTTCGCCGAGCGGTCCAAAACGCGACACATCTGCCGCATGGCCGAGGGGCATTATGGCGGGTTCTTCGGATGGCCCAACTTCACTGCCGTTCCGACAGGCGACTTCATGGGCATGCCCGCAACCGGCAAGCCGGGTGAGTTTCGGGTCATCGACATCTATCGGCGCGCGGGCGACAAGCTGGCCGAAAACTGGATTTTCATCGACCTGCTGCATTTCTGGAACCAGCAAGGGGTCGACATCCTGTCGCGCACACTGAGGATTGCCACGCCATGATGATCGACGCACATCACCATTTGTGGAACCTGAAGGCGGTGCACTATCCTTGGCTGATGGAGACCGGCGCTGTGCGGTTTTTCGGTGACCCGTCAGCGATCCAACGCGACTATCTTCTTGACGAATTCCGCGCAGACGCCGCGGCGCAGGGGTTTTCTGCGTCCGTCCACATTCAGGTGGGCGCGGCGGACCCTTGGGCCGAGGCCGCTTGGGTGCAATCGGTTGCCGATCAGACACCCGACTGGCCGTTGGTCCAAGTGGCTTTCTGCGATCTGACTGCCCCGGACCTGGGGCACCGGCTGGACAGGCTGCAAACCCTGCCCTCGTTGCGGGGCGTGCGCCAGATCGTCGGCCGCGCACCCGAAGAGGACATGGCATCCGGCACCAATGCCCTGCTGGACGACCCACGTTTTCTGGCCGGCCTGCAGGAACTGGGCGCGCGCGGTCTTTCATTTGATCTGCAACTGCTGCCCAAGCTGATGGAGCAAGCCGCCCGCGTTCTGGAGCGCGCGCCCGAAACGTCGGTTGCCCTGTGTCATGCCGGCTCGCCACATGATAGAACAGAGGGTGGGGTCAAATCCTGGTCCAGATCCATTCGGTCGCTGTCCGCGCTGCCGCATGTGTCGTGCAAACTGTCCGGTCTGGGCATGTTCGACCACGGTTGGACGGCAGACTCCGTCCGCCCGATCGTTCAGGAGTGCCTGAACCAGTTCGGCCCCGCCCGCTGCATGTTCGGGTCCAACTTCCCTGTAGACAGCCTGTCCTCGGACTATGCGGAACTGGTGTCTCGCCACCGTTCGCTGATTCCGGCTGAGATGCAGGCGGATGTGTTCGGGCGCACGGCCCGACGTTTCTATCGGTTTTGACGGGTCGGGGTCAGAAACCACTGACCCGCTCGATCAGCCAATACATCGAAACGGTTCCAATTCCATATCCGGTTACCGTCGTCGCCCAGTCGAGTGCGCCACGGGATTGGAAAGCACCCAGAACACGCAGCACTGCCAAGCCAAGCGCGACGACGGCGACAAATGCCAATTGGCCGGCTTCGACCCCGATATTGAAGGCTAGCAATGCGGCTGGAATGTCACCTGCAGGCAAACCGATCTCGGACAGGGCCCCGGCAAACCCCAAACCGTGCAACAAACCGAAACTGAAGCAGACAATCCACGGATATTGCTCGGACAGCCGCAACTGCCCGTCCTTGTGCCGCAATATCTCAAGGGCAAGAAACACGATGGACAGGGCGATCACCGCTTCGACCGGAGGACCCGGCACTTGCAGCAAGCCAAGTGTGGCCAAGGCCAAGGTGATTGAATGTGCGACCGTAAACGCCGTAATCGCCCCGACAAGCCGCCAAGGATCGCGCACCAGAACGATCAGGGCAAACACGAACAACAGGTGATCCCAACCTTCGAGAATGTGTTCGAACCCCAATTGAAAATAGCTGGCGAAAACCGCCCAGGTTGACGGATCGGCCGGGATCGTCAGCTTGGTATTGTCTGGGGTGAAACGCAGCGTTACCGCTTCTGCAGCCAATGGCTGCATCCGCAGCAATACGTCGTTGCGTTGCAACTCAAGCCCATCAATCGCGATCGGTTGATCCGCGATCGGCCCTTGGCATTGCGCCACCCAGACCGAAACCCACGCAGCCCCATCGTTCTGCGGCGCGGGTCCTGATTGCGGCGTACAAATCTTTGGCAAGACCGCCTCGATTGCCATCGGCCGCCCGTTCACATCCGGCAGCCTCCACAGAACCTGCCACGTGTTTTCCGTCAACTGCCGCAGATCGAGGAAACCGGGATCCAAGGCATGGGCTTGGCTTTGCCCGGCCGCCAGCATCAACCAAAAGGCGGAAAGCGCTGCGAGGATCCGCGTCATTCTTGCGGCTCCCACGCGGGCAGCGAGATTTCATACCTGTCAGCCAGGCTCTGGTATTGTGCTTCGGCCAGTTCCTCGGAGGTTTGTCTGCGCCAATCTTGAATCACCATGTCACGAACGTCATCCAGCGGCGGCAGTATGCCCGGCTCCACTGCGTTGACCCTCACCAAGTGCTGGCCATAGCCCGACATCACCGGTCCGGCCCATGCTCCGCTGGGCAACGACGCCAGGATCTCGGAAAAGCCGCGCCCAAACGTGCTGTCGATTGCGCGCGCTGACGACAGCGGCACCGTCTTTGGCAACAGCGTGGGCAACCCTACCTGCATAGGGTCATTGCCCACCGCAAGAGCCGATTGAGCCGCCTCAACATCGGCGCTGCCGGGGGTCTCGCCCAAGAAGACTTGTTCAAAGGCGAATTTCGGGGGCGTTCGGAATCTATCTGGATTGTCTTGCAGATACGCCGCAAGTTCCGCATCTTCGGGCACGACAGACGACGCAATCGAGCGAGTCAGGAATTCCATCTTCTGAGCAAGCCGCGCCCGAATGACTGGATCGCCCCGGTCCAGACCAAGATCGCGAGCCTCGCGCACCAATATTTCTTCGCGTACCAAGCCATCCACCAGCCGCCGCAATTCTTCTGGGGTGGGCGCACGATTCCAACTGGCGCTGAACCGGCTTGCCAACATCGATACATCATTGTCGTCAACAACGATTGCTTGCTGCTGAGCCTGCTCCTCGGACGGTGGGGATATCCAGTTGAACCACGCGAAGATTGCCACTCCAATCAGCAGGAAATGTGCCAGTGGTTCTTTCAGAAAACGCATAAAATTACCTGTACTCTCGAAAAGCTTTCGCAGAAAAGTGGCCACGACACCGGGGCAAAGCCCACTCGCCCATCATGACAAAAAAAACCGGGCGTTGTCATCCGCCCGGCTGAAACACTTTCGACAACCGGTCATCCCTCCGGTGTGTACCAGATCGGCGACGAATAGGCGCGCTCCTGATGCACTAGCTGCGCCTCCTCGGGAAGCTCAAGGTCAAAGCGCAGCTTGTCGTACAGAACCCAGCGTGGGGTCGGGATTTCCAATACCCGGACATAGTAGAAAGCCCGGGCTGCCGGATCGAATTCGGGATCGGTCCAGACGGTCACCAGCTCGGACGCGCCGATCGTGTTGGTCCAGCTTGCGGTGTCCAGATCGACCGTATTTCCGACCGGGGGCAGTTTGCCATTTGCGTCCGGCTCTCGATCCCCTGACCAAACAACGTCGAACACCTTTTCCTGCATCTCACCCTCGGCGTCCAACCAGCCCTTGACCACCTGGACACGGTCCAAGTTGGCGCCGATCGGATCGCGCAATGCCCCGATCAGGAAGGTCGGTGCACCCTCACCCTCGCGCGGGCGGAGATCACTGCCCATGGGTACGCCCTTGGTATAGCCTACATCGGCCACCAGACGCGTCAGCAAATCGTCCTCGACAAAATCCCATCCGCCAAAGAACCGCAGCCCGATCCGAGGCCCGGTCGTGGCATAGGTTTCGCGCCGCTTGAACGCGTCGAAAATGGCCGAGCGCGTGTTGTCCGACGCCCAGACCGCCGTGTAGCCCGAGGCCACCAGCGTATGCCCTTCGAACGCGCCCAACTCGCTTTCGACGAAGGGGTGCAGCACACGGGTCGGCGATGGTTCGGCACTGACGGATTTTCCGAAATAGTTTTCCTCCTCCGCTGTGGTCAGCGAAGTATGGCTGTCGGTGGCGCCGCCCATTCCGAACTTGTAGGGGTTTACGCCGAATTTCTCTTCGAGCATCAATCCGCGTTTCAGCGCCTCTCGCGCGTATTCGCCGGCCAACATGTCGTCGGTTTTCAGTTGCGTAATATCCAGATTGCCCACATCCCAATTCTCGTAGTCGGCGAATTCATCATCCGGGCTGAGAAAGGGATGCGCCTCTCCGTCGCCCTTAATCTGCGTCACCTCGTAGTGCGGCTCCCACTTGGCACGGTTCTTGACGTATTCTTCGTCAACCTTGCCACCGTGATAGGTGTCTTCGGTCGGAAACATCCAGCCGTTGGAAAGATTGCCATTATGCGCAAAGGCCAAAGCCCGTCCGCCGGTCCGGGCCTGATAGTCTTCCAACCAAGCATAGAGCGCCTTGGGATCCGTATCCCCGTAGGGCGGTTGTGTGACCGGTGGCACCACCTGCAGCGCTCGGATCGGCCCGTCCCGCAGCATGACGTTGCGGTGCAGGTTGAACCCCTTGGGTACCGAAGTCCATTCGAACCCAATGAAAGCGGTGAAATTGCCGGGGTCGTTGTGCCGTTCGGCGGCCAGAACGATCTGCTCCCATGTAAAGGCAAATGCATCGGCGCCGGGGCTGTAGGATTCCAGCAGCACCTCGGGCAGGGTCATTTGCGAAAAATTGGTAATGATATCAAAGGCGGCCTTGGCGGCCTCTTCCCCGCCAGCCTTGTAGCCCTGGTACCATTGCAACCCCTTCGGATCAGCCAGCACACCCGGCTTGCCCGCCTGCAGGTCAGGCGCAAACCCCATCAAGTCGGTGTGATCGGTCAGAACCATCCAGTCGAGAGGCCGCGCAAGGCGCACCGGCTGACCTGTCGAAGAGATTACCTGCTCGCCCTTCGCAAATCGCCACGCCTCATCCGGACCGAGCGTATTGCCGAAAGCGCCGGCGTCCAATGACAAGGACGTGTGCAGATGTGTATCGCCCCACAACGGACGTTCGGGAAAAGTACGATTTGCATAAGGCGAAAACGGTGCTTCGGCGAAAGTGCCTTCGGCAGCCTCCTTGCTGGGAACGGCATCCGCAAAACCCGAGGTTGGCAAGGCTATCAATCCGGCGAGTATCGCGGTCACTCTAAACATCTGGTCCCCCCATTTCCGTTTTGTGCGACCGGTCTTTGCCGCAGGCTCGACTCACAGAGTATCACAGTGAGGCAGCGCAAGTCTGAGAAACTTGCCTTGGGGCCAGATGACCACCTAAAGACCCTGAAAAGTCGTCAGAAACGGTAAGTCGCCCCGATCACTGGCCCAGATTGGCTGAACGTGAAGTCGTTGCCGTTCAGGACGTGATCAAAGGAAATGTAGCGATAGCCACCCCGGATCAGCCACCTTTCGTTCAAAGCATAATCCGCCGTCAGCAGCACCTGCCAGGTTTCGCTGTCACTCTGAAAGCCGCCATAATCGAAAAAGGCGGTGCCGGTCCACCGTTCGGACAGGACGAAACGCGCCCGCGCTGCAATCACCGCATCGGTCCAACTATTGTCGACCGAACTTGTACCACCCGGCGCGGAACCGGGCCGAAGCGTGAAGGTAGTTTCAGTACTGAACCAGCGCAGACCACCCGCCAGATCCAGTTGAACGGTCGGATCCTCGTAGACCCGATAGCCCAGATAGGCGCTGAGGAATTGTGTTGTTGCCGAGGTGTCGAGACCCGAGAAAATCGGTCCGGGCGTATCGGTTCCGAACGACAGGTCCGTGTAGTTGTAGTCCGCCAACAGGGTCCAGCGCCCGTTGGTCGCGGAAAATGTACCCATGAAGGCCAGATCCAAGTTGCTCAGCGCGTCCGAGAAGCTCAACGTGCCCTCTACGCCTCCTGCGGGCGTGTCGAGGCCGGTCTTGGTTTCCGGCATGAACAGGTAGATCGTCGCCTGATAGGACCAATCGCCTTGCTGGGCCCTGGCCGAATCTGCCCCGACGACAAACGCAACCGCACACGTGGCGGTCGCTGCGATCAAATTTCGTGTTGTTCCAAACATCATTTTCCTCCCGCAAACACAGAGAACTTTTTCTCTTTCGCCCAGAAAGATGGGCAAGCAGCACTGGTCGCCCAGTTCAACATAAAAACATCTTGATGTCGCCGCCCAAATTGCCGCTCGCTCTGATTGGATCTCTTGAACGCCGCTAAACGATACGCGCTGTCATGCAGGCCACCGGAAGGAAATCTTCGGCCGGTTTACAGGCACGATACCCGTCGAATTCGCGGCGTTTCGGCGCTAGTTCCATGTACTGCGAACCGGAGTCTGCGCCGCTCAGCCCGAACGACTTGCAGCAGTAGTGCCCCCCACGAGGATGTGAGCTCTTGCAAAGTGACGGGTCAAATCAAACGGCTATTCACCTGCCCCAGTCCAGATGCAACGCCGCGCGGCAGGCCGGTTCTTCCAGAACCCGGAAGGGCCGCCTCCCGTCTGCCAGAAGGCCGCACCAACCGGCGTTTTGGATACCGCGAAGAAATCCGATGCCAGTCCATCACTCTTTGTATTGCTTCCGCCGAACGACAGGGTCACACCGCGCATTTAAAGTGCATTGCGGCCGGGAGTGTCGGCACTTTCCAGATTGTCTTGGGGGAGCAAGACAGTCGCCGACTTGAAAAGTTTCTCTTGGAAGTCACAGGCTGGGTTTTACTGTGGAACGTCGCAAACCTTTGACTCTTTGGGCCGCCTAAACCCCAAGAAACAGGAAAATCGCGTCATTCAATTCTGGCCCAAACGTCAAGCATTTCCGACCTAGATCGTGAAGCAGCCGTTCGTTGTGCGTGCGGCTAATTCGGGCAGAGAGCCCTTTTTCGACATTGCTTTAGTTCGCGGCATTTGAAACCTCGGGTGCGAAGCGGACTTTCGGTCGATGCATGAATACATGTCAGTCCTGCGACCGAAAAGACTGGTGATCCGTCGTGTCTCACTTAAAATGCATTTGACACAGTGAGCTGGGAGGCTTGAACAAAATGACCAACTTGAACCGGAGAACTTTTGTCTGGGCCAGTCTTTTGGGAGCGACGTCACTGACGCCGGCGGGGCGGGCCATCGCGCTAACTGGATCGTTGCAAGACGTGGGAAGCCTCGCAATGGCCGCGCCAAAGGCTACCATCTACACCGCTCGCGAGATCGTCACGCTGGAGCCGACGCAGCCGTCCGCCGAGGCGGTGGCGGTCGTAGGCGGGCGAATCCTCTGGGTCGGGAGCCTCGAGGAGACGACCGCGATCCTCGGCGACCAGCCCCACGACGTCGACACGACCTTCGCCGACCACGTGATCGTTCCGGGCTTCGTGGCCCAGCATGACCACCCGGTGCTCGCCGCGCTGACCATGTCGTCAGAGATCCTGTCGATCGAGGACTGGGTCCTGCCCTCGGGGACTGTGCCGGCCGTGAAGGACAAGCAGGACTTCATTGACCGGCTGACGGCCGCCGTCGCGGCGGCGCCCGGTTCCGACGAGCCGGTCCTGACATGGGGCTATCATCCGGCGTTCTACGGCTCCCTGACCCGAGCCGAGCTCGACGCCATCAGCACAACCCGGCCGATCCTCGTCTGGGGTCGCTCTTGTCATGAGTTCTTCCTGAACACCGCCACACTCGAGCGCGGCGGGCTTACCCGCGAAGCCTACGCGGCCTTCTCCGCGTCAGCGAGGGAGCAGAGCAACTACGAGGATGGCCACTATTGGGAACAGGGTATGTTCGCGATCCTGCCCCACATCGCTACGATGGTGGCAAGCCCCGAGAGGCTTCAGGCCGGTCTTGAACTCAGCAGGGACTACATGCACGCCAAGGGGATTACCTTCGGCAACGAGCCGGGCGGCATTCTTGCCAAACCCGTTCAGGACGGAGTTAACGCCGTCTTCTCGAGCCCCGACATGCCGTTTCGCTGGTCCTTCATGCCGGACGGCAAGAGCATGGTCGGCATGTATGCCGACGACGCGCAGGTCATTGCCGAGACCGAGAAGCTCGCCTCTTGGTATGGCGGCATGACGGGTATGACGTCGAAGCAGGTCAAGCTCTTCGCAGACGGGGCTATCTATTCGCAGCTTATGCAGGTGCGCGATCCCTACCTCGATAGCCACACGGGCGAGTGGATGATGGACCGGGACGTCTTCGAGCGCGCCTTCCGGATTTACTGGGACGCAGGCTACCAGATCCACATCCACGTCAACGGCGATGAGGGTTTGAACCGCGTTCTCGACACCCTCGAGACCAACCTGCGGCGCAACCCGCGCTACGATCACCGGACCGTGCTCGTGCATTTCGCGGTGAGCGGCGCCGATCAGGTCAGCCGCATCAAGGCGCTTGGTGCCATCGTCAGCGGCAATCCCTACTACGTCGCGGCGCTGGCCGATCAATACGGGAAGGTGGGCCTCGGCCCAGAGCGCGCGGACGAGATGGTGCGCCTCGGCGACGTCTCGCGGGCGGGTATCCCGTGGTCGCTCCACTCCGACATGCCTATGGCACCGGCCGATCCTTTGTTCCTTATTTGGTGCGCGGTGAACCGCCTGACGACCTCGGGCCGGATCGCGGGGCCGGACCAACGCGTGACCGTCGAGGAAGCGCTGCGTGGGGTCACCATCGAGGCGGCTTACTCGCTGAAGCTCGAGGACGAGATCGGGACGATCTCTCCCGGCAAGCGGGCAAACTTCACTATCCTCGATGCGAACCCCCTCTCAGTCGACGCGATGGAGATCCGAAACGTCGGCGTCTGGGGCACGGTTATGGAAGGACGGATACTTCCCGCAGGTGGGGCGGAGCGGAAAGCCTCGCTTGATCTGCCGGGGGAAAGCAAGGCGGAACGGGCGTTCATGGAAGCTGCTCTGCACCACGCGTTGACGGTCGCCCATGGCCCGCATTGATCCGAAGTTGAAAGGGAGCAAATATGAATGTTGAAAGCAAAGTACTGGGAATCTTGTTTCTCACAGTCGGTGTGGCCATGACCGGCTGTTCTCCGGAGACGGCCGAGGATGAACAGCCGTCGGCAACAGCTCTTGCTAACCCCGCTGCGAACTACTGGGGGTCGACTCCGGCTGGGTGCAGAATAGGGCGTTAAGCCCGGATCGGGGTACTGGCGTCGCGCTCAGGTCTCTTTTTCGCTGAGGTATCGGTAGATGGTAGCCTTAGAGAGGCTGTAGTGGGCCATCAGAGCTTTGATCAGCGTTCCGGCTGCGCGCTTTTCGCGAAGCTCAGCGATTTGTTCTGCTGTAAGGGCGGGCCGTTTGCCAAACTGAACGCCGCGATCTTTAGCCTTTTTGATCCCGTCCATCTGGCGTTCGGCACGGATTTCGGTTTCGAACTGGCCGATGGCCCCAAGCATGTTGAACAGCAGCCTCCCTGTTGCGTCGGATGTGTCGATGTTCTGATCGAGGACGACCAGATCGATGCCTTTTTCGCGCAGGGTCTCGGCGATCTGACACAGGTGTAGCGTTGAGCGCGCCAATCGGTCGATGCGCGTGACGACAAGCTGATCCCCGTCACGGACATAATTCAGGCATTCTTTCAACTGAGGTCGGGCATCGGTCGTTCCGCTTCGTTTTTCTTCGAAGAGCTTGTCACAATCGGCAAGCTTCTCGCGCTGAACATCCAGGGATTGTCCGACGGAGCTGACGCGGGCGTATCCAACTTTGGCCATGAGATTTTGAACCTGGGGGTCTCGAATAAATTAAGAGGTCTTGCGACAATCATATTGAGACATTGAAAAAGACATGGCAAGCGAATGGTCTCGATTTCTACACTTTCAAAGACCCCATCCCATAAAGAAAGAACAATCCGATGGCACACCGAGTAGTCCTGACAGCGCGACAACGCGCGGCGCTTTTTGATCTTCCCACCGATGAAGCTTCGCTGTTGAGGCACTACACCTTGGATGATGAAGACATCGAGCATATCGGCACCCGGCGGCGGCCTGAAAATCAGCTCGGCTTTGCGCTTCAGCTTTGTGCCTTTCGGTATCCAGGTCGCCTGCTGAAAGCAGGAGAAGTCATTCCTGAACCCGTTTGCCGCTTTGTGGCCGCGCAGCTCGGATTAAAACCAGATAATCTCCTGCCATATGCCACGCGAGAAAAGACCCGCCGGGAACATCTGGATGCTCTGCGCAAGATGTACGGGTACAAGATGTTCTCCGGCAAGCGCGCCAAAAAGATGCGGAACTGGCTGGACCGAAATGCCCAAGCCGCGCAATCCAGTCAGGCTCTGGTGCGTGGGTTCGCAGAAGAATGCCGCAGACAGCAGATCATTCTGCCGGGAACTTCGGTCATCGAACGTCATTGTGCTGATGCATTGGTCGCCGCTGAACATAGAATTGAGGCGCGCATAGCCGCTCGCCTCGATGCAAATGCGCGCGCCAAGCTCGAAAAATTGCTGGCCGAAGAGGTGGGTGGTCGGGTCAGTCGGTTTGTCTGGTTACGGCGGTTTGAGGTTGGAAAAAACTCTGCCGACATCAACCGCCAGCTCAACCGATTGGAATTTCTGCAACGGCTCGCGTTGCCACCAGCAATCCTCGACGACATCCCGGCGCACCGGGTCGCGCAATTGCGCCGCCAAGGCGAAAGGTATTTCACGGATGGGCTTCGAGACATCACCAGTGATCGTCGTTTGGCCATCCTTGCCACCTGCATCGTGGAATGGTCGGCTGCCATTGCAGACACTGTGGTCGAGACCCATGACCGGATCGTGGGGTCGATCTGGCGAGAGGCAAAGAGGATTTGCGATGCCCGTGTTACAGAGGCGCAATCGGAGATCGCAGCGACTTTAGCGGGGTTCGAGACGTTGGGCACGACCTTGCTGCTGGCAAAAGGTGATGACACGGCTGTCGCCGGTGCTGTGGATGCGTCCTGTGGTTGGGGCATGCTGGAAAACCTCGTCGCAACGGCAGGAGCGCTCGGCAAGACCGTCAAAGCGGATGCCTTGGCTTACGTCGAGAAGGGGTATCACCGCTTCAAGCTCTATGCCCCGCGAATGCTGGCGGCCTTGGACATTGCCTGCGCCAGCGTGACGGAACCCTTGCTCGCAGCGGCTGATGTGATCCGCGACAAGCAGGATATCCCAAGCCGGTCTGCGCCGTTTCTGAAACCGCAGTCGAAATGGCGAGGCCACCTGCAGAATCCAGAAACCAACCGGGAGCGTCTTTGGGTCGTCGCGGTATTGTTCCATCTGCGCGAAGCCTTCAGATCCGGGGATGTCTGGCTTGCTCATTCCCGCCGCTACAGCGACATGAAACAGGGCCTGGTTCCGGTCGAGGCCGCTCAAACCATGGGGCTGTCGATGCCATTGGAACCGGACGTCTGGATCGCAGATCGAAAACAACGGCTGGAAGACGGGCTGCACAGGCTTGCCATGGCGGTCAAAAATGGAACCCTCCCCGGCGGCGTCATCGAGGATGGCCGCTTGCGCGTCGACCGGCTTGAAGCTGATGTACCTGCGGAGGCCGATAGCCTCATCCTTGATCTTTATCGCCGTCTGCCAGAGGTGAGGATAACGGATATCCTTATGGACGTGGACAATGATACCGGGTTCACCGATGCCTTCACCCATCTGCGCACCGGGGCACCGTGCAAAGACAGGCTCGGATTGTTGAACGTCATTCTCGCTGAGGGTCTAAATCTTGGGCTGAGTAAGATGGCCGGAGCTAGCAGCACGCATAGTTTTACCCAACTGGCGCGACTTTCGAACTGGCATGTGGAAAGCGAGGCTATCAATCGGGCATTGGCCAACGTGATCGAAGCGCAAGCACAGTTGCCAATGGCAAAGTACTGGGGTGCCGGTGAAACTGCTTCCAGTGACGGGCAATTCTTTCCGACCACGCGGCAAGGCGAGGCGATGAATCTGATCAATGCGAAGTACGGTCATGAACCCGGCCTGAAAGCCTATACCCATGTAACAGATCAGTATGGCCCCTTTGCTGCGCAGGTTATCCCTGCCACGGTGAACGAGGCCCCATATATATTGGATGGGTTGCTGATGAACCCGACCGGAAAACGGATCAAAGAACAGTATGCCGATACTGGTGGCTTCACCGATCTTGTGTTCGCCGCCACTTCGCTGCTTGGCTATCTGTTCATCCCGCGCATCAGGGATTTGCCGTCTAAACGGCTGCATGTCTTTGATCGGCGCAGTGTCCCGACTGAGCTGAAGGGCTTGGTGGGTGACAAAATCCGGGAAACCACCATCATCGCCAACTGGCCGGATGTTCTGCGCTGCATTGCGACGATGCTTTCCGGCAGGATGCAACCCAGTCAACTCCTGAAGAAACTGGCGGCGCGGCCGAGACAACACGACCTGGCCATTGCCCTACGCGAAATCGGGCGGGTTGAACGAACACTCTTCATCATCGAATGGGCGCTCGACACGGATATGCAGCGTCGCGCCAACATTGGTCTCAATAAAGGTGAGGCGCACCATGCTTTGAAAAGTGCCCTACGGATTGGTCGGCAGGGAGAAATCAGAGATCGCACAATCGAAGGTCAACACTTCCGCATTGCAGGACTGAACCTGCTCACCGCAATCATCATCTACTGGAATACAAAACAGCTCGGCATAGCGGTCGCGCAGCGGAAAAAGGCCGGGTTGGACACGCCAGCCTATCTTCTTTCACACATCTCGCCCCTTGGATGGGCACATATTATCCTCACCGGTGAATATAGGTGGCGACAGATCGAAGCCATTGCCACTTAGAAGGGCCGGGCGCTCATTCGGTCTCAATACCCTCCTGAAGCACATGCTTCGGGTAGGTAGATTAGTTTTGGCAAAACTGCCACACGACCTTACAAATAACAGCATTGCGGCGTATTTTTTTCAAACTTTATTTGTATCCGAACTAAATCGAGTACGTTGTTTTGAATGAGTGAAGCTTTGGTAAGAATGAGAAAAAACGAAAAACAGGCATGTTTGAGAACAACCCTGAAGGATGAACACACCTATACTTCAGGGTCACGCGTCCAGATTTTTGCGTGGTCGCTCCTGTCGACGACATTGATGACTTCTGGCGCATATGCTCAGAGCTTTACGATCCAAAACGGACAGATTGTTGGTCAACAAACCCTGACAACTCCTGGTGATGTGGGTACAGTGGATGCCGGTGGGACCATCAATGCCGGGGGTGATGGCATCGTTGATGCCGGGGCCGTCGATAACCTGACCGTGCTAAACAATGGATCAATTGTTTCTGGCGCTAACGGTGTGAACTTTGATGGGAACTCTAGCGCTCTCACAAACAACGGGGGCATCACCGCAACAGTTGATGGTCTTCGGTTCCAGGACGGGTCAGTTGTGACCAACGGTGGTACAATTTCAGCCAGCGATGATGGCCTGGATGGACAAGATTCAAACACGATAACGAATAATGGCACAATTACATCAGCAGGGAGTGGTAGTTCTGCTAATAACAACAGCATCGAGGTTCAGGACAACAACACCGTAACAAACAACGGAACGTTGATTTCAGCAGACGATGTAATTGATGCCGGTGATACTAACACCCTCGTAAACTCTGCCACTGGTATCATCAATGCAGGCGACGACGGTTTTGATATCGGAGATGGGAATAGCGTCACAAACCGCGGAACAATAACAGCCACAGACCGGGGGATTCAAGCAGGTGATGATCTTACGGCCATCAATTCGGGAACTATCACCGCGGGTGACGATGGTATCCTTGGTCAAGACAACGGGTTTGTAGACAATTCCGGCACCGTTACGACGACCAGTGGAGGCACCGGAAATGTGGCCGTTGCTTTGAACAATGGCACGGTCATCAACTCCGGTACGTTAGATGGCGGGATTGGCATTCAGTTCGCCACCGGCATGGGAACGGTTATCAGTTCTGGCGCAATTACCGGCCGAGCCGGTACGGCGCTGGATTTTGCTCTGGGCGCCTTTGATGATCAGGCAACGTTACAGACCGGGAGCACTACAACCGGTAATATTCTACTCAAAGGTGGGAATGACACGCTGACCAGTGATGGAGGAATTGTTGGTGATATTCTCGCAGACACCGGCGATGATTCCGCAACCTTTACCAGCAACAGCACAACGGTGGGCCAAATACTGATGGGGGACGGCTCCGATCTTGTAACCTTTTCAGGTGGAGATTTCAGCGGCGTTACCCTGTTCGATGGCGGCGATGATACTGGCCTTGCCGACGGATTTGTCGACGTTCTGACCTTTACCGGAACCAGCGGGGCTCTGACCGGCACGAATGTCATCAACTGGGAGAACGTAGTGATCGGAGCAGGGTCCACGATTTCGTTCACTGATAACCTGCTCGTCGCAGGAGCGCTTCAAACCAATGCAGGCGGTATTCTGAATGCCGCTGGCGGGTTTTCTCTGACCGGCGCACTGACGAACAATGGGATAGTGTCCACCCGAAATGGTGCGGCAGGGGATGTGGTGTCTGTGAGCGGCGATTATTCCGGCAGCGGTCAGTTGCAAGTTGATGTCGATTTCACCTCAGATACAGCGGATTCGTTGCAAGTCGCCGGTGACGTGAACGGGGGAACAACAGCCATCGCCGTAACCGATGTCTCAACAGGTCTGGCATCAGGCAATGACGTTCTGGTCGTTGATGTGGCCGGGACAACATCCGCCGGTGACTTTGCGCTGGCGAGTGGCCCGGTCGCATCCGGGGCTTTCTCTTATGACCTTGAGCTCATTGGCAGCCAATTCTTTCTAAGCAGCATCGGCGTAAATGGAACCGGAGCGGTTTATGAGGCAACGCCTTCGGTGCTGCTCGGCTTCACAGACCTGCCGACACTGGAACAACGTGTTGGTCAGAGGCAATGGTTGTCTCGGGACAGTGAGCGGGGCCCGGTACAACCTCAGGAAGGCGCGTGGCTGCGCCTTTATGGTAACCGTTTTGACATTTCACCCGACTCCAGCACCTCAGGTCTGAATTACGACACACAAAGATGGGGCCTCCAGTTCGGTGCGGATGTTGCTATTGACGAAGGTGACAACGGGTTTTGGGTTGTGGGTGTTACAGGTCAACTTGGCAGCGTTAGCGCGGATGTGACAAACGCTCTTGGGCGCGGCGATATCGATGCAGACGGGGTCGGGATTGGCGCAACTGCAACCTGGTATGGAAATTCCGGCACTTACTTCGATGCCCAGGCACAGTTGAACTGGATAGATACTGATTTTTCATCGTCAACCAGTGGATCATTAGGATCGGATGTTTCCTCGAAAGCCTATGCTTTGAGTTTCGAGGTCGGCCATCTGTACGAACTGGATGAACAGAACGCTCTTGTGCCGCAAGCGCAGCTGACCTGGGGCGGCTGGGATGGAGATGATTTTACCGACAACGCGGGGAATGTTGTAGATTTCAACTCAGAAACTAGCCTGATCGGCCGCATTGGTCTGGCCTATGAGCATGAGTACACTGAAGGATATTTCTTTGGCGATCATAGCCGGGGTGCTGGATATGCCGGGCACCGTGAAAAAGTCTACGTCATCGGAAACATCCTGCACCAGTTTGCGGGATCGACAACAGTTGGCGTTTCTGGAAGCAACCTGTCGTTGGAAAACCAGACGACATGGGCTGAAATTGGTCTCGGTGGGTCGATTGTTTGGGAAGAAGATAAAACGCTCTACCTTGAAGCCGCCTATAGCTCATCACTAGATGGCGGCGGAGATAGTCACGGATATGGTTTAACAGCAGGATTCAGGATGCTTTGGTGAAATATCGCATCAACAGGCGGAGCAGTTTTCACTCGCCGGACCTGAATGACGTTCATCATTCCCTCTGGTAAGTGACCGGGCCCCATCAGCACGAAGCCTTCCGAAAAATGCGGCTGAAAGGCAGTTATCCAATCTACCTGCATGAAGAAATCTCTTACCGCCCTATTCTGCACTTAGCCGGAGTCGACCCCTACTGCGTCGAAAATGGTGGAACATACGAGATCCGTCGTGCCGCCGACGGCTCGCAGACCGGGGTCTGCATCCTCGAGGACGGCGCCGAGGTCGAAGCCTGGGACTATTTCAGGGAAAAGGCGGGATGAAGTGACGGCGGTCGTTGGGTACCGCATGCATTGATGACCGCTTTGTACCAGAAGCGCCGGCCGGAACGGTCGGTTCGAATGTCTGGAAGGTCCCGCATTCTGTGAATTCAATCTCTAAAATCGAATGACTGCAACGGTGGCGTGGCTTGTGGCCCCGCCGCTTTTGTTCGTTGGGCCAGCGGGATTTGGCCAAGCCAAACGCCCCTGGCCGTCAGGGGGAAGGCGCTGCCTTCCCCCTCGGGCAACCCTATTAGACAAAACCGTGTCCTCGCTGCGCTGCGGGCCGCACCACTTTTGTCGAATAGCATTGCCTCGCCCCCATCCGCGTTCGCCACGTGGCAGATCAGCAGGAACAGGCGGCTTCGCCGTCTGAACCTGCAAATCAGCCCTGATTTTCCAAAAAGGGAAGTCAGATCAACGCAACAGGCCACACGGGCAAAAACAGGGATTGGGTCAGTTTATGACGTTTGGGTCAAATTCATCTGACATTCAACATTTACCAAGTGGCGGACCGAGGAGGATTCGAACCCCCGACCCCTTGATTCGTAGTCAAGTACTCTATCCAGCTGAGCTATCGGTCCGCGTTGGTGAGGCGCTATTTAGACCCGCCGCCCGAGACGTGCAACCCGATTCTTCAAAAATATTTCAAAAACCCGCATCGCCGCGCGGAAGCCTTATTTCAAAGGCCGTGCCATCGGGTCCGGTGCGGCTCAGCACCAGTTCGCCGCCATGTCCGCGCACCAATTCCTGCGAAATCGCCAGCCCCAGCCCTGACCCGCCTTTGCGCACGCCGCCCTGAAATGGCGTGAACAGATTCTCCTGCGCGCGGAGCGGCAGTCCCGGACCGGTGTCTTCGATGTCTATGAGCCAGGCGTCGTCGTCCTCGCGCGCGGACACGGTGATCCGGCCCGGCTGCCCTGACGCCACCAGCGCCTGTCGGGCGTTGCGTACGAGGTTCATCAGAACCCGGAACATCTGTTCGGGGTCAGCGCGAATGACCATGTCTTCGGGAACTTCGTTACGAATCTCGATACGCGCGTCGTCTACGGCCAGCGCCTCGCTGCCGACCACATCCGCCGCCACGTTGCGCAGGCGCACCATGGTCAGCGTCGGCGCCGGCTCTTCGGCGCGGCCGAAGGCCAGCGTGCTTTCACACAGGGAAACGGCGCGGGTGATCGAGTTGACCAGCTTGGGCGCCATGCGACGCACCAACGGGTCTTCGCTGGACTCGAGCCGGTCGGTGAACAGCTGGGCCGAGGTCAGGATGTTGCGCAGATCGTGGCTGACCTTGGCCACCGCACCACCAAGTTGCGCAAGCCTCTCGCGCTGTTTCAGGGCCTGGGTCAGGTCGGTCTGCAACATCTGCAGGGCTTCTTCGGCCTCGCGCAGTTCGGTCACCTTTGACTGGGGCGAAATGATCCCGCGCGCGTCTTCGGGCGCACGCGCATAGCGCTGCATGTAGCCCACCACGCCCTTGATCGGACGAACAAGGACCACCCGCACAGCCAGAAACAGGAAAAACGCGGTGATGATCGAGATGACGAAGGACAGGCCGAGGATGCGCAGACCATAATCGATCATCGCCATCCGCAGGGGCGCCGTATCCATCGTGACCTCGATCAGCAGGCCGGCGTCTCGGACCGGCTGGCCGATCACGCGGATGATCTCGTTTTCGGGGGTGAACAGCCGCAGCATCGCATCGCGGATCAGAACCCACGGCCCCGCCTCGCGCAGATCAAAGGTCTTGGACACGTCGCCGGGAATGGGCGAGGACAGCATCAGCTGGCGCACCTCGTCCCGGCGCAGCACCACGTTGTAGACCCCGGCATTGGCTAGAAGCTCGGCCTCCAGCTCTTCGGCCAGCATGTCGTCGGCCAGCAGCGCCAGCGAGGCGATCTGGGCGCGTTCTAGCCGGTTCAGAAGGAAATCCTCGCGGAAGCGCGCGATCGACGGCACGAAGATCAGCACCTCGGCCAACATCACGAAGACCGTCGTCAAGATCAGGAAACGACCCGACAGCGAGTTCAAGTGGCGCTCCTTTCCCGATCAGGGGAGCCAACGCTGGACCAGCCTGACCACCCGTTCAACCATCTGATTTTCAAACAGTCTTGGCGAGAAATAGGCGCCCGCCACCCGTTTGTTAAGCTCTCCGATCGTGGGATAGGGCGACACCATCGCCGCGATCTGGCTCATCTTCAGGTTATTGGCCAGCGCCAGAGACCACAAGTTGATCAATTCGCCCGCCTGATGCCCCACGATTGTGGCCCCCACCGGGCGCCCCTTGACGACCATGACCTTGATGAACCCGGTCGTTTTGCGTTCGGCCACGGCACGATCGTTGTGGGCATAGTCGAACCGGGCGATCTCGACCTTGTCGCCGTGGCGGTCGCGCGCCTGCGCCTCGGTCAGACCAACCTGAGCCAGTTCGGGGTTGGTATAGGTCGCCCAGGGGATATGCGACGTCCTCGCCTTGGACGGCAGCCCGAACAGGGCCGATCGGATGATGACCCCGGCATGATACCCCGCCACATGGGTGAACTGCAGCCCGCCCGCGACGTCGCCGATCGCGTAGACCCTGCGGTTGGTGGTGCGCAGGCTGTCATCCACCTTGATGCCCGTGCGCGTCTGCTCGACCCCGGCAGCCTGCAGGTTCAGGCGGTCGGTGTTGGCCTTGCGTCCCACCGCCAGCAGCAGGTTTGAGCCCGCGTGGACCGCGCGATCCTCGGTGACGACCTCGACCGCGCCGGCCTTCCCGCGCACCCGGGCCACCATCGCGTGTTCCAGAATTTCGACCCCTTCGGCGCGCAGAGCCTCCAATACCACTGCGGCCGCCTCGGGGTCATCATTGCCCAGCGCCCGCGCGCCTTCGATCACCGTCACCTTGCAGCCCAGCCGGGCATGCGCCTGCGCCATTTCCATGCCGATAGGTCCCCCGCCGATGATCAGCAGGTGGTCGGGCTTGTCGCGCAGGTCGAAGATGGTCTCGTTGGTCTCATACGGCACCTCATCCAGCCCCGGGATCGGCGGCACCAGCGGCGACGAGCCCGTGGCCAGCACCACGCGACGGGGGGTGATGACGAAATGGCCGGCCTGAACCTGCGTGGGCGACAGAAAGCTCCCCCAGTCACGAATGACGCGCACGCCGAAACCTTCGAACCGTTCCTGGCTGTCCATGGGCTCGATCTGCGCGATCACGTCCCGCACATGGTCTATTGCGGCGGCATAGTCCACCTGTGGCGCGTGTTCGGCAACGCCGAACGGCGCGGCATGGCTTTGTGCATGGGCTAGCTTGGCGCTGGCCAGCAGGGCCTTGGACGGGACGCAGCCATAATTCAGGCAGTCGCCACCCATCTTGTGCCCTTCCAGCAGGATCACGTCAGCGCCCATCTGGCTGGCCCCAGCGGCCACCGACAGGCCGCCCGACCCGGCCCCGATCACCAGGATGTCGGTCTTGAGGTTTTGCATGGATCAAAGGCCCCTTCGGCCGCGAATGGTTTTGAGGAAAATCGGCAGAGCCGCCAGCGCGCACAGCCCCAGGATTGGGCCGATCACGAAGGGCTCGGTCAGCAGCGACAGGTCTGGCGTCTCGCCCCGGTCGAACACGCCGCCCAGGCCGACGCCGATCCAAGTATAGACGATGCCGCCCGGAATGATGCCCAGCGCCGTGGTCAGCAGAAAGTTCCGGAACCTCACCCCCACCAGCGCCGGGATCAGATTGGCAACGAAAAACGGCACCACCGGCACCAGCCGCATCAGGAACAGCACCGGGATCTCGTTCTCGCGCAACCCGTCCTTGATTCGCTTGACGGTGCCTTCCGAGGCCTCCAGCCGCGCCGTCAACGCCTCGCCCAAACCCCAGCGGGCCGCCAGAAAGATCGCCGAGGCACCCAAGGTTGCGGCAAATACGTTGAACACGGTGCCCGCGAACAGCCCGAACAGGAACCCGCCCGTCATCGAGGCCACGGCCGCACCGGGCAAAGAAAAGGTGACGATCAGGACATAGACCAGGAAGAAAACCCCCGCCAACGACCAGTAGTTGGCATCACGCCAGGCCAACAGCGCCTCGCGATTATCGCGCAGGGTCTCAAAGGTCAGGTAGTCGCCCAGCGCAAAGAACCCGACGACGGCAACCGTCAGGATCACGATCAGGGGAATATGTCGGGCCAGCCCATTGCGCGGCACCTGGGTGGTTTCGGTCATTTCGTGGTCCGGGTTCGAATGCTTCATCAGACCCACAAGATGCGCGCTTGGCCTCCTGTGCAACAGGGTCTTCACGCCGGGTTGAACACGCACCGGTTCAATGTGAGAAATCCGCCGTCCTCGGGCTGATTCTGAAACTTTTGGCTGGTCGCCCGGCAGAATTGTTGCAAAAGGCAAGAAAACCGTTGCTATGGGGTTTGACTTGCCCGCCGGTTCCCAGTAGAGGACGGGCTTCGAACACCACGGGCAGGCGAATCCGCGCCGCACCCGACCGCCAAAGATTGGAGACGGAGCGATGAAACGCACCTATCAGCCTTCGAACCTGGTTCGCAAACGCCGCCACGGTTTCCGCGCGCGCATGGCCACCAAGGCCGGCCGCAAGATCCTGAACGCTCGCCGTGCCCGCGGCCGCAAGTCGCTGAGCGCATAAACCGCGCGACCTTTCAGGTTTAGAACATGACGCCGCCGGAGGCCCCTGTGGATGGCACTGACCACCCCGGGGATATGCCCCCGGCGGTGTCCGTTTGCGCGCCTGCCTTGTCGGTACTGCGCAAGCGCAGCGATTTCCTTAGGGCCGCACGGGCCCGACGACAGGGCACGCCTTCCATGATGGTGCAGGCCCGCAAGCGCGCGCCGGATGAGGCCGAGGGCATTCGCGTCGGGTTCACCTGCTCGAAGAAGGTCGGCAATGCCGTAGCCCGCAACCGGGCCAAGCGCCGGCTGCGCGAGGCGGCCCGCGCCGTTCTTCCGGACCATGGCCGGGACGGGTGGGATTACGTCCTGATCGGTCGGGTCGAGGTGACCGCCGCCCGCCCCTTCGGCGCTCTGCTGGACGATCTGCGCCAGGCCCTGCGCAAGATCCACAGCCCGCGCAAATGACCCCTCTTGCCCATATCCTCGCGCTGCCAATCCGGGCCTATCGGCTGATCTTCAGTCCCTGGGTGGGGTTCAACTGCCGCTATCAGCCGACCTGCTCGGCCTATGCGCTGGAAGCGCTGGAAAAGCACGGTCCGATCAAGGGCGCTTGGCTGGCCGCGCGCCGTATCGGGCGCTGCCACCCCTGGGGGGGTGACGGCTATGACCCGGTGCCCGACGACAAACCCGACGCGCCCTGATCTGACACCCCGTCACGCTTGACCCAAGGGGGTGCGCCGCTGAACATCGGTTTCATCAACAACCGTCCGAGGCGCCCATGTCCAGATCCAACGCCCGCCAGTCTCTGCCCACGCATGAGGTGACAAACCAACCGCCCGAGCGCGGCGACGCTGACCTGTGGACCTCGGACCCGGTTCTGCGCGATTGCGCCACGCGCGCCGGGGCGCGGACGGCCCCGCTGGCCGCCTATGGGGCCGCTCTGGGCCGGAGCGAAACCCGCGACGCCGGGCGCGACGCCAACATGCACCCGCCCAAACTCTGCCTCTTCGACCGGGGCGGCCGCCGTCTGGACGAGGTGCGGTTCCACCCGGCCTATCATCACATGATGGATCTGAGCCAATCGGCAGGCTATGCCGCGCTGGCCTGGGACGGAGCATCGGGCGGTCACGCCACTCATGCCGCGATGGTCTATCTGGCCAGCCAGGTCGAGCCGGGCCATTGCTGCCCGCTGACCATGACCTATGCCGCCGTGCCGGCGCTGGCCGCCAACCCCGAACTGGCCGATATCTGGCGCCCGAAACTGACCGCCAACACCTATGACCCAGCCCCCCGCCCGATCGGAGAAAAACGCTCGGCGACCTTGGGCATGGCGGTGACCGAGAAACAGGGCGGCTCGGACGTGCGTGGCAATACCACCACCGCCACCCGTGACGGTGAGGCCTGGCGGCTGCGCGGCCACAAATGGTTCTGCTCGGCCCCGATGTCCGACGGGTTCCTCACGCTGGCGCAGGCTCCGGGCGGGCTGACCTGTTTTCTGCTGCCCCGCTGGCTGGAGGGCGAGCGCAACGCCATCCACCTGATGCGCCTCAAGGACAAGCTGGGCAACCGCGCCAACGCCTCGTCCGAAGTCGAGTTCCACGACGCGCTGGCCTATCAACTGGGGGACGAGGGGGCCGGCGTACGCACGATCATCGAGATGGTGCATCACACCCGGCTCGACACCGCGATGGCACCCGCCGGCCTGATGCGTGCGGCCTTGTCCGAAGCGCATCACTGGGTTAACCACCGCAGCGCCTTTCAGCGCCGCTTGATCGACCAGCCGCTGATGCGTGCCGTTCTGGCCGACCTTGCGCTGGACTGGGAAGGCGCCCTGACCCTGGGCCTGCGCGTGGCACGCGCCTTTGACGGGGACACCGCCGAAGACCGCGCGTTTGCCCGGATCGGGGTGGCGCTGGCCAAGTTCCTGTCGAACAAGCGCTGCCCCGTCGTTGCGGTCGAGGCGATGGAGGTGCTGGGTGGCATGGGCTATGTCGAGGACACGCCGATGCCGATGATCTATCGCGAAGCGCCGCTGAACGGCATCTGGGAGGGGTCCGGCAACGTGATCTGCCTGGACATTCTACGCAGCCTTGCGCGCGACCCGCTGGCCGGCCAGACAGTACATGCCGAACTGGACGCGGCAACCGGAGCCGACCGCCGCTATGACGCCGCCCTGAAGGCGCATCGCGACCGTTGGCCCACCCTGCCCCCCGAGGCCGAGGCCCGCTGGTTCGCCGAGGCCACCGCGCATCTGCTGACCGCCGCACTGCTGCTGCGCCACGCGCCCGGTGCGGTGGCCGATGGATATATTGCCACGCGGGTTCTGGGCGAAAGCGGGCGCATACCCGGATCGGTCTCGGGGCTGGACACCGACGCCCTGCTGGGCCGGCTGTCCGGCTAGGCGGGCCTTGCTCGGTCGGCGCATCTGCGGTAGGGGCTGCGCATGTTCGACGAAGCCGACGATATCCATCCGCTGTTTGCCGGTGCGCCCTCGACCACCGAGTTCAAGAAGCTGCGCAAACGCATCGTGCGCCAGACGCGCGAGGCGATCGAGCAATACGGCATGGTTGACCCGTCGGCCCATGACAAGGATGGCAAGCCGCCGCGCTGGCTGGTCTGCCTGTCGGGCGGCAAGGACAGCTATACCCTGCTGGCCGTTCTGTACGAGCTGAAGTGGCGCGGCCTGCTGCCCGTGGACCTGCTGGCCTGCAATCTGGATCAGGGGCAGCCGGGCTTTCCGGCCACCGTGCTGCCCGAGTTTCTGGAACGCATGGGCGTGCCGCACCGGATCGAGTACCAGGACACCTATTCCATCGTGGTCGACAAGGTGCCGCAGGGCCGCACCTATTGCGCGCTGTGCTCGCGTTTGCGCCGCGGCAACCTGTACCGGATCGCGCGCGAGGAAGGGTGCTCGGCTGTGGTGCTGGGTCATCACCGCGATGACATCCTGGAAACCTTCTTCATGAACCTGTTCCACGGCGGCCGTCTGGCGACCATGCCCCCGAAACTGGTGAACGAGGATGGCGACCTGTTCGTTTATCGCCCTCTGGCCCATGTGGCCGAGGCCGATTGCGAGAAATTCGCCAAGGCGATGAACTATCCGATTATTCCCTGCGACCTGTGCGGCAGCCAGGACGGCCTGCAACGCCAGCAGGTCAAACAGATTCTGGACCAATGGGAAAAGAACAGTCCCGGCCGCCGGCAGGTGATGTTCCGTGCGCTGACCAATGCGCGTCCGTCCCACTTGCTAGACCCTGATCTCTTCGACTTTGCCGGCCTTTCGCTGAAACCCCGAAAAAACCCGGATGATCAGGGCGAAATACCGCGGTTGCGTTAACTTCTGACTCAGATTGGTTTTCTACCCTCGCCCTGCACGACAACGCCAAGGACGAGGGCCGAAACCCGATGCGGACCCATACTTTCTTCAGACAGATCCGGCACGCGCTGCTGACGGTTCTCTCGATTCCGCAGGGGCTGGCATTCGTTCCCGCACTCAGCCTCGCCGCATTCTGGCTGGGTGGAGAAACCGCGCTGATCGTCGCGGCCCTTGGCCTGCCCTTGGCCTTTCTGATCGCCCTGCGCCTGACTGACAATACCTTGCCCGACGGCCAGAATATCTCGGGCCTGGTTTCCAACGACGCGTTCCGAACCCGGCTGGAGCAGATGCACCTGGCGGCGCGGGAGACTGGGTGCGATGCCGCCTGTCTGGTCGTCGCCGTGGATCAGTTCGACGACCTTCAGGAACTGCACGGTTCCGCCGCCGCCGATTTAATCGCACAGCGATTCGGCGACCGGGTTCTATCGGTCATACGCAGTCAGGACGTCGCGACCCGCATTTCCCGAAATACGTTCCTGATTGGCATGCACCCCTCCACGCAGCTCGGGCTCGAGGCTTGCATTCAGGCATCGGGCCGCATTCAGAGCGTTGTCGAGGAACCCGTTCCGCTCAACAGCGTCAGCGTCTACCTGTCCTGCTCGATCGGGTTCTGCCTGCAGTCAATGGTTCCCGATGGACCGGCATCCGACTGGATCGAGGCCGCACAGGCCGCGCTGTCCGAAGCGCAGCGCAACGGGCCGTCGACGATCCGGGCCTTTTCCACCGAGACCCGGCGCCGGTCTCTGATCCATGTCAATCTCCGCAAAGAGCTTGAGGCGGCGCTGGACAACGGCGAAATCCAGCCGTGTTTCCAGCCACAGGTTTCGACCGATACGGGGGACGTCACCGGTTTCGAGGCTCTGGCGCGCTGGAATCACCCCACCAAAGGGGTACTGCGCCCGCAGGTCTTCCTGCCTTTCGCAGAGCAGGCCAACCTGATGGGAATGCTTGGCCAGGCCATTCGACACCAGGCCTTTTCGGCCATGCGCGATTGGGATCGCGCGGGGGCGGTGGTGCCCAGGATCGGCATCAACTTTTCGTCGGAGGAACTGCGCGACCCCAAGCTGATCGACCGCCTCAAATGGGAACTGGACCAGTACGACCTGACCCCGGAGCGGCTGGCTGTCGAAGTTCTCGAGACAGTGTTCGCTCGGCATCCCGACGATATCATTGCGCGCAACGTGGCGCAGATGTCCGCCATGGGCTGCCATATCGATCTGGATGACTTCGGCACCGGGCATGCGGCCTTCGCGTCGATCAAACGTTTCAACGTGAACCGCATCAAGATCGACCGGTCCTTTGTCACCAACGCCGACAAGGACCCTGAACAGCAACAGCTCGTCGGCGCGATACTGACGATGGCCGAACGCCTGAACCTGGAAACTTTGGCCGAGGGCGTCGAGACCCCCGGCGAGCATGCGCTGATGGCGCAGTTGGGCTGCCACCATGTTCAGGGCTATGGAATTGCCAAACCGATGCCCTGGGAAGAGACCGTGCGGTGGATCACCAACCACCGCAACAGCCTCAAGGGAGCGCCCGCGATCGGACGGAAAATGGGAGGAGAATCCTGAAATCGCCGCCTGCATTGCCGCTGCAACGGGCAAACAGCGGCGATTCCGCTTGACCTTTCGGGCTGCACTCTGTTGAACCCTGCGGTGTCTTTCACTGCTCAAGGTGGCTGTCCCCGATGGACGATCAGAACAAGAATCTCATCCTCGCAACCGCGCTCAGCTTTCTCGTGATCCTCGTGTGGTTCGTGCTGTTCCCTCCGCCGGAACCCGCCACGAACCTCGACCGAACCGAGATCAGTGCGACCGATGGTGACGGGCTCCAAACACCGAGCGCCGCCGGGCCTTCGACCATTGGCGAGACCACCTCGGAAGCCGCTGAAGCGGCCCCCGAGTCCAACGCGCCGCGGCTCGAGATCGACACCCCGCGCCTGACGGGCAGTCTTTCGCTTTCGGGTGGTCGGATCGATGAGCTGTTTCTGAAGGATTACAAGGTCTCGCTCGAAGAAGACGCGCCCATCGTCGAACTTCTGTCGCCGGTCGGATCGGAATCCGCATATTACGCGCTGTATGGTTGGGCCCCCGGCGCCGGACTTGCTGGGGCCGACGTGCCCGGCCCGAATACCTTGTGGGAAATTGAGAGTGGCGAAACGCTGGGCGTGGACAGCCCGGTCACTTTGGTCTGGAACAACGGCAAGGGCCTGACCTTCCGTCGCACGATCGCGGTGGACGAAGACTATATGTTCACGGTGACCCAGTCGGTTGAGAACGCGAGCCAGACCGAGGTCGGCATGGCGCCGTATGGCATCCTTGCCAGGCATGGCATGGGCGAGGATGGCGATCTTCCGGGATTGAAGAATTTCTTCATCCTGCACGAAGGCGTCATTGGCATGGCGGACGGGACGTTGTCCGAAGTCGATTATGGGGATGTCCGAGAATTCGACATCGACCCGAACGAACGCGCCCAGGCTGAGGTCTATCAGGTGAAGGAAAACGGCTGGATCGGCTTTACCGATCACTACTGGATGACCACACTGATCCCCGAGCCGGGCTCGGCCTTCAAGGCCGCCGCGAAATACGACGCCCGCCGCAAGATCTATCAGACCGAAACAGTACTGCCGACCTTGACGGTCGCACCCGGCGAAACCTCCCAGGTTACCACCCGGCTGTTTGCGGGGGCGAAGGAATGGGAAACCATCCGCGAATATCAGGCGCAGGGCGTTCAGAAATTCATCGACAGCATCGATTGGGGCTGGTTCTTCTTCCTGACCAAGCCGATCTTCTGGCTGCTGCACAACATCAACGCCCTGATCGGCAACATGGGTTGGTCGATCATCGGGCTTACTCTGATCATCAAGGCGATTCTGTTCCCGCTGGCCTTCAAGTCCTATGTCTCGATGGCCAAAATGAAAGAGCTTCAGCCGCAGATGGAAGCCCTCAAAGAGGCCGCTGGCGACGACCGCCAAAAGATGCAGCAGGGCATGATGGAGCTGTACAAGAAGGAAAAGGTCAACCCGGCTGCCGGCTGTCTGCCGATACTGCTGCAAATTCCGATCTTCTTCTCGCTGTACAAGGTGATTTTCGTCACCATCGAATTGCGCCACGCGCCCTGGTTCGGCCCGTTCCGCGATCTGAGCGCGCCGGACCCGACCTCGATCATGAACCTGTTTGGGCTGCTGCCCTGGGCCGGTCCCGAGCCGGGAACCCTGATGGCGACCATCTTCATCGGGATCCTGCCGCTGTTGCTGGGTATCTCGATGTGGCTGCAGCAAAAGCTGAACCCGGCGCCCACCGATCCGACCCAGGCCATGATCTTTGCCTGGATGCCTTGGGTCTTCATGTTCATGCTGGGCAGCTTCGCCAGCGGGCTGGTGATTTACTGGATCGCGAACAACACGATCACGTTTACCCAGCAGTACCTGATCATGCGCAGCCAGGGCTACAAGCCTGACGTGTTTGGCAACATCAAGTCCGGCTTCAAGCGAACACCGAAAACGGACGGCAAATGACGGGGGCGGTCACCGAAATCTGGCGGCACCCGATCAAGAGCCACGGCAGGGAAACCCTGTCCGAAGTCACCCTCATCCCCGGGCAGACCATGCCCGGGGATCGTGTTTGGGCGGTGGCGCATGAAATGTCCGAGGCCGACGGATCCGAATGGGCGCCCTGCGCAAATTTCAGCCGCGGTTCGAAGGCACCCCGCCTAATGGCGATCTCGGCCGTTCTGGACGGGGATCGCGTGACACTCAGCCACCCGGATCGGCCAGATCTGACCTTCCACCCAGACACCCAGCAGGATCTGTTTCTGGATTGGGTCCGCCCGCTCATGCCCGCCGACCGCGCGGCCTCGGCCCGGATCGTCCGAGTTCCGGGGCGGGGCATGACCGACAGCGACTACCCCTCGATCAGCCTTTGCAATATGGCCTCGCACCGCGCGGTCGAGCAAAGACTGGGCCGCAAGCTGTCGATCTGCCGCTGGCGGGGCAATATCTGGTTCGACGGCCTTCCTCTGTGGGAAGAATTCGACTGGCTGGATCGCGAGGTCCGGATCGGTGATACCGTTTTTCACGTCAAGGAGCGGATCACCCGCTGCCTGGCAACCACCGCCAACCCCGAGACCGGCCAGCGCGACGCCGACACGCTGGGCGCGCTACGCAGTTGGGACCACCAGGATTTCGGCGTCTATGCGACTGTGATCCGCGGTGGCACGATCCGGCGCGGAGACGAGGTGCAGGTCCTATGAATACATTGCCTTTCCCTTTGGCCCCCGAGCCCGACGCATTCGCGTTGGAAAAAGGCCGCAAGCTGTTTGCCGGGCCGTCCGAATTCGTCAAGGGCGTCGTGGCGATGAACGGCCTTCCCGCCCCCGACCGGATCGAGGTCTGTTTCGCCGGCCGGTCGAACGTGGGCAAGTCCAGCCTGATCAACGCCCTGACCGGCACCAAGGGGTTGGCCCGCGCATCGAACACGCCGGGCCGCACGCAAGAGATCAACTTCTTCACCCAGGGCCCCGACCTGTATCTGGTTGACCTGCCCGGCTATGGCTATGCCAACGCTCCGGTCAAGGTGGTCGAGAAGTGGCAGCGCCTTCTGAAACAGTATCTGAGCGGGCGGCAGACCCTGCGCCGGGCCTTCGTACTGATTGATTCCCGCCACGGAGTGAAGCCCGTGGATGACGAGATCATGAAGCTGCTGGACACCAGCGCCGTGACCTTTCAATGCGTGATGACCAAGGCCGACAAGGTCAAGGCCAAGGACCGCGAAAAGGTTCTGGCCCAGGTGCGCGGCGCCTTGTCCAAACACCCCGCCGCCTATCCCGAGATCGTGCTGACCTCGTCCGAGAAGGGCGACGGCATCCCGACGCTGCGTTCGATCATCGCCAATCTGGAATGATGCTGCTGCGCGTCATATCGGTGCTGACGCTGGTTGCTGTGATGGTACCCGGTGCAATCCCGATGGCTGGATGCCCACGCGCAACTCGGACGGGGCGATTCTGATGGTGATCTGCACCGGCGACGGCCTGGTCGAGCGCTGGATCAACCCGGGCGAGGACGCCCCGGACCACGACGAAACCGACGAACGCAGCGCCTGCCCCTGTGGCGGGGTGAATCTGGCAGGCCAATTGCCCGAAGTGGGAGCGGTGCTGCCGGCCGACTGGCCGATTGCCGCGCGTTGGGCGCATCTGGATTTCACCCATCGCAGCGCCGGGTTCCACACCCGGTACGATGCCCCGGGTCCGCCCCACCTCTCTTGAGACCGAGAACAAGACTTGAATCCTCAGCCGCCCGGCCGGAGATGTTCCGAATTTCTGGAGAATGAAATGGTACAAGACGGCCAAACCGGTGGCGCTCAGGCGAGCCGGCGCGAACAGGCGCAAAAATTCTACCTGGCCGCCTAGCGGTGGCACTTCTATGCGGGGCTTTTTGTTGTCCCCTTCCTGATCATCCTGCCGGTGACCGGCCTGATTATGATGTTCATTACCCAAGCCGATGGTCGCGACGGAGAAAAAATCGCGGTCGAGATCAAGGACCAGGCGATGCCCGCATCCGAACTGGCCGACATAGTTCAGGCCCGCGTGCCGGGCCGCGTGGTCGAATGGATCGGCCCCAAGGCGCCGGATCTGGCAACCGTGTTTCGCGTCAAGGCCGAGACCGGTCAGCGCATGGTGGCCATCGACCAGTATTCCCGCGAGGTGATCCAGGTCTGGGACCGTCGCGCGGGGTGGTACGATCCGGCCGGCAACATCCACTCGACCCTACTGATGGGCGATACCGGCGACCGGATTCTGGAAATCGCGGCCGGGATGGCGCTGCTGCTGGCGTTCACCGGCCTTTAAAGGTGGTGGCCCCGCGGAAACGTTGTGGCGGCCCTGGTGCCTGACCTGCGGGCGCGGGGCCGGGCCTTTGGGAAATCGCTGCACGCGGGCGCCGGGTTCTGAATGTCGCTGCTGCTGGTCGGGTTCCTCATCTCGGGCATGTCGTGGGCCGGGATCTGGGGCGGCAAGTTCGTGCAGGCCTGGAGCAGCTTTCCGGCCGAGATGCCCGTGTGGAAGGGCGCGGTGCTGATCGGGCTGTGCACGGCCATGGCCTTCCCACTGGTTGGGCTGACGCCGCTTGCGGCGCTGGCCGTCGACCTGCTGGTCGTCAGCAACATACCTACGGTACGGCGCGCATTCAACTGACCGGTTCAGGCGGCGCCGCGTGGCGTTGCCCGGTTGCGTGGCGCGGCAGCGTCCCCCTTTTGGCGCGCCACGCAACAAAACCTGCGGCCTGCCCGTTCCGGGCTTGGCAGGTCCGGCCAAAGGCCCTAACAGGGAAGGCCAGAGGGACGACAGCCATGAAGAAACAGGACATGAACCGGGATTGGATAGCCACCGCCGCCACGCTCAACAGCGCCCTGCCCTATCTGCAGCGTTATGACGGGGCAATCGTCGTGATCAAGCTGGGCGGGCACGCCATGGGCAGCGACGAAGCGATGGAAAGCTTTGCCCGCGACGTGGTGCTGATGCGTCAGGTCGGCGTGAACCCGGTGATCGTGCATGGCGGCGGGCCGATGATCAACGCGATGCTGGACAAGCTCGACATCCAGTCCGAGTTCGTGAACGGCAAGCGCGTCACCGATGCCGCCACGGTGGAAGTGGTCGAAATGGTGCTGTCCGGCGTGGTGAACAAGCGCATCGTGCAGGCGATCAACGATCAGGGCGGCATGGCCGTCGGCCTTTCCGGCAAGGATGCCAACCTGATGATCTGCGACCAGACCGACGCCTCGTTGGGATATGTGGGCACACCTGCCGAGATGAATCCCAAGATCCTGCACGACCTGTTCTCGCATGACGTGATCCCGGTGATCGCCCCGCTGGGGGCGGGCCGCAATGGCGAGACGTTCAACGTGAACGGCGATACAGCCGCCGGGGCGATTGCCTCGGCGCTCAAGGCCGATCGCCTGTTGCTGCTGACGGATGTCTCGGGCGTCAAGAACGCCGCAGGAGAGGTAGTGACCGAGTTGAAAGCGGGCCAGATCCGTGAGATGACCCGCGAAGGCACAATCGCCGGCGGCATGATCCCCAAGACAGAAACCGCGCTGGACGCGCTGCACAGCGGGGTCCGCGCCGTGGTGATCCTGGATGGCCGCGCGCCCAACGCCGTGCTGCTGGAGCTGTTCACCGAACATGGCGCCGGCTCGCTGATCCGTCCCGACTGACGGCTTCTTGGCGCAACTGGGCTTGTGATTCTCAATCGCATGCCCAATTGTGAATGTATGGAGCACGAAGCCACCATTCGCCTGGGCGTTTTCCTGGGGCTGTTTATCATCTTTGCCTGTGCCGAGGCGCTTTTGCCGCGCCGTCCGCGCCAATACGGGCGGCCGAAAAGATGGGCCACCAACCTGTCGATCACGATCCTCAACACCGTCGCGCTGCGGCTCATGGCGTTCGGCTTGCCGCTGCTGGCGGTCGGTGCGGCGCTGGATGCGGGCCAAAAGGGCTGGGGCCTGTTCAACCATCTCTCTTGGCCTGCATGGGTCGAGGTGGCGCTGTCCATTCTGATCTTCGACTTTGCCATCTGGGCGCAACATCTGATCACGCACAAGGTGCCAATCCTGTGGCGCCTGCACCGGGTCCACCATGCGGACCGTGACATGGACGTGACCACGGCGGTCCGTTTCCATCCGGTGGAAATCGCGCTGTCGATGCTGCTCAAGATCGGCCTCGTCTACCTGCTGGGGCCTAGTGCACTGGCCGTGGTACTGTTCGAAGTCCTTTTGAATGGCACGGCAATGTTCAACCACTCGAACCTGAAACTCCCTCTTGCTCTGGATGCGGTCTTGCGTAGGCTGCTGGTAACGCCCGACATGCACCGGGTGCACCATTCGCGGCTGAGGGAGGAACACGACAGCAATTTTGGGTTTGCCCTGTCGATCTGGGACCGCTGGATGGGAACCTATGTGGCGCAGCCCGGAAAGGGGCATGACGGCATGACCATCGGTCTCGAATGGCAGGACGACCGCCCGACAAGACTGGGCTGGAGCCTATCGCTGCCGTTTCGCAAGAAATGATCTATGACGAGGTTGAAAAGGCGGCGCACGAACACGGGCTGATCGTGATGGGCGCCCAGCATCCGCGCCTGAGCGGTGCCAAGGGGCTCGACGGCGGTACCCTGATCCTTTTGGGCGCTGCCGGGGCGTTCTGGCCTGCGCTCAAGGCCGCGCCCGAATGGCGCGACGGCGATCCTGACCCGGTCGATCGCTGGTCAACCCGCGTTGTCAGCGCGATGGCCGAGAGCCTCGGGGCAGAGGCGCATTTCCCGTTCGGCGGACCGCCCTACATGCCATTCATCGACTGGGCACTGAAATCTGGTCGCGCCTTTCTTAGCCCCGTCGGTGCAATGGTGCATGATACGGTGGGCATGATGATCTCTTATCGGGGCGCGCTGTATTTCGCAGAAGAATTTTCGATCCCCGAGGCGACGGCCCCTTCGCCTTGCCTGACCTGTCCTGCCCCCTGCGCCACCGCTTGCCCGGTGAAGGCGCTGAACGCCACGACGTTCTATGATGTTGAGGCCTGCCACGGTTATTTGGACACTGCCGAGGGGCAGTCCTGCATGACCGGAGGCTGCGCCGCCCGGCTGGCTTGCCCCCTCAGCGCAGGCGCCGGGAGAGACCCCGAGCAATCGGCCCACCACATGCAGGCGTTTCATCCACCATGCCCCGCACATTGATCCTGACCCGCCACGCCAAGTCCAGCTGGGACAACCCAGACCTGAGCGACCATGCACGCCCGCTGAACAAGCGGGGCCGAAAATCGGCGGCGGCAATCGGGGCCTGGCTGAAGGAAAAGGGATGGTTGCCGGACGAGTTGCTCTGCTCCTCATCCGTTCGCACCCGCGAAACCTGGGAGCTGATGGGGCTCGAGGCGGAAAAGCTGACCTTTACCGACGAGCTATACCATGCTTCGCCGGATCGGATGTTCCTGCTTCTGTCTTCGGCAACCGGGGAAACCGTGCTGATGTTGGGGCACAATCCGGGAATCGCCGTGTTTGCAGGCGCCATTGTGGAAGAGGCCCCGATGCACGGCCGGTTCTTCGACTACCCGACCGGCGCCACAACCGTGGTCCGCTTTGACATCGACGATTGGCGGGATGTGAACTGGCGCAGCGGCACGGTGAGTGGTTTCGTCATCCCGCGCGAGTTGACGGAATAAAAAAAGGGCGGGATGCCCCCGCCCTTTGCTGTTGTCTTTCAGCCCGCGTCAGTGCCCCAGGATCTGGCTGAGGAACAGCTTGGTGCGTTCGCTCTGCGGGTTGTTGAAGAACTCTTCGGGTTCATTCTGTTCGACGATCTGGCCGGCATCCATGAAGATCACGCGGTTCGCCACCTGACGCGCAAAGCCCATCTCGTGCGTCACGCAGAGCATGGTCATGCCTTCCTCGGCCAGCTCGATCATGGTGTCGAGCACCTCTTTGATCATCTCGGGGTCAAGGGCCGAGGTCGGCTCGTCGAACAACATGATCCGCGGCATCATGCACAGGCTTCGCGCAATCGCCACACGCTGTTGCTGACCACCTGACAGTTGGCCGGGATACTTGTTGGCCTGATCCGGAATTTTCACCTTTTCCAGGAAGTGCATAGCGCGTTCTTCGGCCTCTTTCTTGGGCGTCTTGCGCACCCAGATCGGGGCCAACGTGCAGTTTTCCAGAACCGTCAGATGCGGGAACAGGTTGAAGTGCTGGAACACCATCCCGACCTCGGAGCGGATCTTGTCGATGTTCTTGAGGTCGCTGGTCAGCTCGATCCCGTCCACGACGATCTTGCCGGCCTGATGCTCTTCCAGCGCGTTGATGCAGCGGATCAGGGTCGATTTGCCCGAACCCGACGGCCCCGCGATCACGATCCGCTCGCCCTGGTTGACGGTCAGATTGATGTCGCGCAGCACGTGGAAGGACCCGTACCACTTGTTCATGTTGTTGATTTCGATGGCGACCTCGTCGCTCACCTGCATTTTCGAACGATCGATTTCGCGATCAATGGCAAGTTCAGACATGTGTTGAACTCCTTAACGGTGATCGGTGGCAAGGCGACGCTCGAGCCACTGTGAATATTGAGAGATGCCGTAGCAGACGACGAAAAACAGAAGCGCGGCAAAGCCCAAAAGCTCCCAATAGACGCCATTCCACTCGGTCGATGCCAGGATCGGGCCGCGGATCATGCCAACGAGGTCGAACATCGAAATGACCGAAACCAGCGTCGTATCCTTGAACAGGCCCACGGCCACGTTCACGATACCCGGGATCGAGATCTTCAGCGCCTGCGGCAGGATGATCAACCGCATTGCCTGGGCATAGTCCAAACCAAGACTGTCTGCGGCCTCGTACTGTCCACGAGGAAGCGCTGCCAGACCGCCGCGGATCACCTCGGCGATGTAGGCAGCCGAGAACATGGTAATCATGATCACCACGCGCAGGAACAGGTCTACCGTGCTGTCAGGCGGGAAGAAATACGCCAGCATCACCGAAGCCACGAACAGCAGCGTGATCAGCGGCACGCCCCGGATGAACTCGATGAAAATGACGCAGACCCACTTGATCAAAGGCATGTCGGACTGGCGGCCCAACGCCAACGCGATGCCAAGGGGCAGTGACAGCGATACACAGGTCACCCCGAGCATAAGGTTCAGCATGAACCCGCCGAGGTCGCGACTGGGAACAGCGGTCAACCAAGCATTTTCCGATGCATCTTCGGGGATCAGCGCGCCGCCGACGTTCCAGACGACCAGCGCGACGACGATCCCACCGAAGAACCCGGCGGCAAAGCTGTTTTTTCCGTATTTCTGGAAAACGACCGCCGCTGCGACGCAGCCCAACAACGCCACCAAGGGGACAAGAATGGTGCCACCCCAAATCAGCCAGAAGGCAACAAACGGGTAAACCGCAGTGAACAAAAGCATCTTTCGAGGCAGATCGAAGAACAGAACCGGCGCTGCGGCCACCAGCATCAGCACGAACGCGAGGTTCGGGCGCCAATAGGCTTCCACGGGATACTTGAACCCGTAGATCAACTGGTTCCACCGCTCCGTCAGAACGGCGAAACACGCGCCGGTCTTGCCGTCCAGGATCTCACGGCACTGCGAAAGCGAATCCGCATTCCAAACTCCGTTGAAGATCCATGGCAGCGTGTTCTTCAGCAAAACATAGATCAGCAGCACGGAGAGAATGGTCAGAATGGTGTTCCCTACGCCCGAGAAAAGGTTCTCGCGCAGCCATTTGACCACGCCGGTTTCATTGGCCGGCGGCGGCGAAGGCGGAATCGTCCCCTCGGCCACGAATGCGATCGAGTTGGTGGTTTGATCACTCATGGCTCAGCGCTCCTTCAATTTGACGGATGCGTTGTAGATGTTCATCACAGCCGAGATCAGCAGCGAAGCCGTCAGATAGAACAGCATCAGCAGCAGAACACATTCGATCGCACGACCGGTCTGGTTCAGCGAGATCCCACCCAGGGTGGCGGTAATGTCCGCATAGCCCACGGCGATCGCCAGAGACGAGTTCTTGGTGATGTTCAGGTATTGCGAGATCAACGGCGGGATGATCACCCGCAGCGCCTGGGGCAGGATCACGAGTTTCATGATGCGCCCCGGACGAAGACCCAAAGCGGCCGCAGCCTCGGTCTGACCTTTCGAGATTGCCTGGATGCCTGCGCGCACGTTCTCGGCGATGAAGGCCCCCGTGTAGATCGACAGGGCGAACCACAAGGCGATCAAGGGACCGCCCACCTTGATGCCACCGCTGAAGTTGAAGCCTTTCAACGCGGGCACATCCCAGGTCAAGCCCATCAGGACCATCAGGGTCAGGAAGGGTACCAACCACACGGCCAGTTTTACCAGGAAGGTCTTGGGACGTTCACCGGTTTGCTCCTGCTTGAGGGTCGCACGCTTTTCAACTTCGTGCGACGCGAACCAAGAGCCGACCAGACCCGCAAGCACCAGAAGCCAGTTCAAGATCGTGGAGCTGAAAAGACCGTTGCTGAATTCCGGCCGCGGGATGTAAACACCGCGGTTCGTGAAGGCGAACAGGTCGAACAGCATGCTCGAGGTCGGGTTGTCACCCCGGAACGCCCGTGGCCCCGGCAGCACTGCCGTCATGATGGTGAAGATGATGATGATCCAGATCAGAACCGGAATGTTCCGGAAGATCTCGACATAGATCGCCATCAGCTTGGAGACGAGCCAGTTGTTCGACAACCGCAGGACACCTGCGATCACACCGAAAATGGTGGCCGTGACACAGGCAAGAAACGCAACCAGCAGCGTGTTGAGGATACCAACGATCGCCGCGCGTCCATGTGAGGACTGGCTGTCATATTCGACCAGGCGCTGGTTGATGTCGTAACCGGCCGGGTCGCCTAGAAATGCAAATGAGATGTTCAGGCCAGCAGCCCTGAGGTTCTGGATCAGGTTGTTGCCAAGATACCAGATGCTGAGCGCAATAACGATGGCCGCAATCACTTGGAAGGTCAAAGAGCGATAGCGGGTATCGTTTATGAGCATCGACAACCGAAAATCAGCTTTCGGTGGGTCAGTCATAGTCGACATGTTTTGGGATCCCCGTGGCTTGCGGATGCTTCTGATTTGGCAGGGTATTCCCTGCTCCCGAGCTGTCCGCAGCTATTTATGAGAAATGGGCGCAGGAAACCCTGCGCCCTTCTCGGTTTTCTTAACGGAACGGCGGCGAGTACAGCAGGCCACCATCGGTCCACTGGGCGTTCAGCCCGCGTGCCAGACCGATCGGGGTGTCTTCGCCGATGTTCTTGGCAAACACTTCGCCATAGTTGCCGCCCGCCTTGATCGCGCGCATGGCCCACTGGGCGTCCAGACCCAGCATCTCGCCCAGGGTGCCTTCGCTCCCAAGCAGGCGGTTGATTTCCGGGTTCTCGGTGCCGGCTGCCATCTCATCGATATTGGCCGAGGTGATGCCCAGCTCTTCGGCCGAGATCATCGCGTTCAGGGTCCAGCGAACCACGTCGCCCCACTCGTTGTCGCCGTGACGGACCAGCGGGCCCAGCGGCTCTTTCGAGATGATTTCGGGCAGCAGGACATGGTCACCGGGGTTTTCGAACGTGGCGCGGGTTGCGGCCAGGCCCGATGCGTCGGTGGTGTACACGTCACAGGCACCGGCAAGGTACTGCTGCTGCGCTTCGGCGTTGGTTTCGATCGGCACCGGCTCGTAGCTGATGTTGTTCGAGCGGAAGAAATCCGCCAGGTTCAGCTCGGTGGTGGTGCCGGTCTGGATGCAGACGGTTGCGCCGTCCAGTTCCTTGGCCGAGCTCACGCCCAGCGACTTGGGCACCATGAAGCCCTGACCGTCATAGTAGTTGACGCCGACAAATTCGAACTTCAGGTCAACGTCGCGGCTGAAGGTCCAGGTGGTGTTGCGCGCCAGCATGTCGACCTCGCCCGACGCCAGAGCGGTAAAGCGGGTCTTGCCGGTGGTGGGCACGAATTCGACAGCGTTCGCATCGCCCAGGACGGCGGCGGCAACGGCGCGGCAGACGGCCACGTCAAAGCCTTGCCATTCGCCGTTAGCGTCGGGTGCCGCAAAACCGACCAGACCGGTGGTCACGCCGCAGTTCAGCTTGCCGCGCGCCTTAACGTCGTCCATGGTTCCCGCCGCGGCCGCGCCAGCAGCCAGACCAGCAATCGTCGCCGCGCCCAAGATTACGGATTTTTTCATTTTTACCTCTTCCTGATTTCCCGCCCCGATCCGGGACGGGCTTTTATCCGACACGCAAGGTAGCCGGACCGGTTACCCAAAAGGTGTCTCCCCTTTAGTGCGCCCGAGTTTGGGCGCATTCATAAACAAACGTCAAGGGCCGGATCATGGAAATCGATGAGATCAAGCGGGCGGCGTAGGCAAGTCTCTCAAATCGGGACCAAAAAGGCTCAGACCGATAGATCGTAGAACTTTTTGGCGTGCAGGAAGGCGGCCCTTTTGGTCTCGGCGGCCTGAACGGCTTCTGCGTCGTCGCCCCATTGCTCGGCCTGCCACGATTCATCCAGCCGCGAAATGCGCCATATATCGTCCGGTTTGCGCCAATTCCGGGCAGCTGCAAAACCCAGAATCAGCGACCCCGACAGGCTCACCAGATCGTGAAAGGCCGCCAGACGGAACGCGTCCAGCGCGTGCACCATGTCGCGCAACCTGTTTACGGCTTCTGCAGGCTGCGGCTGATGCACCACGCCCGCAACCGTCTGCAGACGCGCCCCCAACGTTTCGGCGGCCCAGTCCAGCGCCGGGTCCCATTGTTCGGCCTGACGCTCGGCCAGCTCCTGAGGATGGGTGGCGCGATAGCACAGCAGGTCAGAGTCGCCATAGTCGGCCAGCATGTCGGCCACCTCGGCATGTTGATGCGTCACCTTGTCGATCGCGGCATTGGCCGAGCGGGTAAAGGGCATGGTCGCGGGGTCGACTTCTTTTTCCTGCGCCTCCCATTCCCGCGCGACCGCTTCGGCCATGGCCCGGGTGGGCAGCACCAATGGCGCCTTGGCCGGCGTTTTCACACGGCGCCCGTCCAGCTCGACGGCATAGCCGTCATCGGCTGCGACCACGGCGCTTGATGTCCAGAAGCGTTTCGGTTTCCAGTCACTCATGCTCTTGTCCCCAGAATTCTGTCAGCGCGTCGGGCAGTTGATCGAAACTGTCGATCACCCTGCGCGCGGCCACCAGACGCGACCGGTCGTGATAGCCCCAGGCCACTCCGATCCCGTGAACGCGCGCCGCCTGCGCCATTTCCATGTCGAAACTCGTGTCGCCGATCATCACCGCATCCGCAGGTGTGATGCCAGTCTCGGACAGGGCCGTTTCGATCATCGAGGGATGCGGTTTCGACGGGTGATGGTCGGCCACCTGCCGGGTGACGAAAACGTGCCCGAGGTCGTGCGCCTCAAGCAGCGCGTCCAGCCCGCGCTGTGACTTGCCCGTGGCCACGCCCAGCAGGATCTCGGGGGTGGCGTGCAGCCGATCGATGACGTCGCGGGCGCCGGGGTACAGGGGCGAGCCAGCGGCGCCCTGCTGAAGGCGCTGCGCGTGGTAGGCTTGCTTGTAGCCATCGACCAGCCGGGCCTGCATGCGCGGCGGCTGCTCGGGCACGAGGCGCGCAATCGCAACCGGCAGGGAAAGACCCACGATCGACAGGATCGCGGCGCGATCCGGCACCGGCAGCGACACCGCCTGGAAACTGGCGGTCATGGCCGACACGATGCTGGCCTGGCTGTCCACCAGCGTCCCGTCCACATCGAACAGAACCAGTCGCAGGTGCGCGGTCATCGCAGCGCCTCGAACGGGTCCTCGGCGGCCAGATCCTCGGTCCAGCCCAAGGTGTCCCAACTGTCTTTCATGTGCGGCGGCAGCGGGGCGTTGATCGTGATTTGCTTGCCGGTCATCGGATGCTTGAATGACGCGGTTCGGGCGTGCAGATGCAACTTTTTGCTGATGACCCCACCCAATTGTGCGCCCCAGCCATCGCCCAGATTTTCCTGACCCGAGCCGCCATATTTCCCATCCCCGATGATCGGGTGCCCGATGGCCGCCATATGCGCACGCAGCTGATGTGTGCGACCGGTGACGGGCTCCATCGCCACCCATGATGCACGGCTGGCCACCCGATACAGCGTGGCATAAAGCGTGTGCGCCCGTTTGGCGCCCGGCGTACTGTCGATTTCGTTCAGGTGGAGGGCGATCATCTTTTCGCCTTCGCCCTGCTTGCCGTGACCGGGGGCCTTGACCAGCCCGGTCTTGATCTCGCCCAGATACGGGGTCGGCACACCAGCCACCAGCGCCCAGTAGATCTTGCGTGTGTTGCGATGCCGGAAGGCCGCGGTCAGGCCCTTGGCCGCTTCGCGCGTGCGCGCCATCAGCAGCACGCCCGACGTGTCCTTGTCGAGACGGTGCACGAGCCGTGGGTTCTCGTCATAGCCAAAGCGCAACGCTTCGGCGAGGCCGTCCACGTGCCGGACCTGGCCGCTGCCCCCCTGAACGGGCAGGCCTTGGGGCTTGTTCAGCGCCAGCACGTGGTCATCCCGGTAGATCACGCAGGCTTGGATCATTTTCGCATCGGCATCCGTCACGCGGGGGCGGGCCGGGGCAGGTTTGTGATCCGGGTCGGGCAGGGGCGGCACACGCACCACCTGCCCCGCCTGCAGCCGGGTCGAGCCCTTGACCCGCCCGCCGTCCACGCGCAGTTCACCCTTGCGGCACATCTTTTCGATCCGGCCCTGGCTGACATGCGGGAACAGGCGCCGCAACCAGCGGTCCAACCGCTGGTCGCCGTCGCCCGGCTCGACCGTGATCATCTGTACGCCGCTCATGCCAATACCCCTTGCAACCGGATGCTGCGCGCCCGGAAAATCGCCCGTGTCAGTGCCTCAGAAAACATCCGCGTCTGTCGCGCGCCGCAAGGCAAGAGTCAAGCAGGCTGACGGGCTCGCGGGCCAAGGCCGCTCAGATATCGTTGAAATCCCCGTGCCGCCCCGCCCCATCGCGGAACCGAGCCGCGCCGGACGTGCCCTCGCGGCGGATGGCGTCCAGCCCGTTGGCCCATTCGACCTTCAACGCCTCGCGTATCGGCATCCCCCGGGTTTCGATGATCGAGCGCCGGTCGGCGCCGACGGCCTCCTGCGGGAAGCGGGAAATTTCGTGCGCCATCGCTTCGGCCGCCATGCGGGTTTCACCCTGCGGCACGATTTTCTCGGCCAGCCCGATCCGTTCGCACTCGTCAGCCATGACCGTGCGCCCGGTCAGCGCGATCTCGAGTGCCTTGCCCTGCCCGACCAGCCGCGGCAGCCGCACCGAACCGCCATCCATCAGCGTGATCCCCCAGCGGCGGCAATAGACGCCCATATTGCGTCCTCGGCCATCACCCGGATGTCGCACCAAAGGGCCAACTCCATGCCGCCGGCAACAGCGGCGCCTTCGATCGCGCCAATGACCGGCTTTGACAGCTCCAGCCGCGATGGGCCCATCGGGCCCAGCAGCGACGGCGCGGCCCCGATTGGAAAGGCGTGCCTGTCGAAATAGGGCTCGCGCAGGTCCGGGTCAGACAGCGTGGCTGCCATCTTGAGGTCCCAGCCCGCGCAGAAATTGCCGCCTTTACCCCAGAACACGGCCGTCTTGGCCGCGCTATCCTCGAAGGCAATGAAGGCCTCGGCCAGGGCTGCCGCGTGTTCGGCATCTACGGCGTTTCTGGCCTGGGGCCGGTCGTGGATGATGGTCCACACGTCGTCTGTCTTGTCGATGGAAACGGTCATCTGCGCTCCTCCCTGGCGGCATGTAACCCTAGGGAACCCCGGGCGCGCCTTGAGTGTCCCGCGAAACGCGACGGCACGGCCTGATCTGACCTTGCGTCACGACCCGTTGCGTTGACTGCGCAGTTTCGAAAAGTAGTCCAGACGCTTTTTCAACTCGCGCTCGAACCCGCGTTCGACCGGCTGGTACAGGACCGGGCGTTTCATGGTCTCGGGAAAGTAGTTCTGCCCTGAGAACCCGTCCTCGGCATCGTGGTCATAGGCATAGCCCGCGCCATAGCCCTGATCTTTCATCAACCCTGTCGGCGCGTTCAGGATGTGTTTGGGCGGCGGCTCGCTGCCCGACTGTTTGGCCAGGCGCATCGCCGCCTTATAGCCCACATAGGCCCCGTTGGATTTGGGCGCCAGCGCCAGATACACGACCGCCTGCGCGAGCGCCAACTCACCCTCGGGCGACCCGAGCCGCTCGTAAACTTCCCACGCATGCAGGCAGATCGACTGGGCCTGCGGATCGGCCAAGCCGATATCCTCGACCGCCATCCGGGTGATGCGGCGGGCCAGGTATCGCGGATCCTCGCCCCCGGTCAGCATCCGGGCGAACCAGTACAGCGCTGCATCCGGGTCGGACCCGCGCACCGATTTGTGCAGCGCCGAAATCAGATTGTAGTGCTCGTCCCCCGACTTGTCGTATTTCGCGGCGCGGCGCATCAGGCGCTTAGCCAGCGCGTCGGGGTCCAGCGGCGCGTCCACCGACCAGGCCGCGATTTGCTCGATCAGGTTCAACAGCGCCCGACCGTCTCCATCCGCCATTTCCTGCAGCGCGTCCCGCGCTGCGGGTGTCAGAGGCAACGCCTTGCCCAGCTCTTTTTCGGCACGCTGCGTCAGGCGTTCCAGATCGGCCAGGCCCAGCCGTTCCAGCACCAGCACCTGCGCGCGGCTGAGTACGGCGGCGTTCAACTCGAACGAGGGGTTTTCGGTGGTCGCGCCCACCAGAAGGATCGTCCCGTCCTCCATATGCGGCAGGAACCCGTCCTGCTGGGCCTTGTTGAAACGATGGATCTCGTCCACGAACAACAGCGTCCCCTTGCCGTTCCGCCGCCGCAACTTGGCAGCCTCGAATACCTTCTTGAGGTCGGGAACGCCGGTGAAGATCGCGCTGATCTGTTCGAAATGCAGGTCGGTTTCTTTGGCCAGCAGCCGCGCGATGGTAGTTTTGCCCACCCCCGGCGGCCCCCAGAAGATCAGGCTGGACAGGCTGCCTGACGCCAGCATCACCCCCAGCGGCGCCTCGGGGCCCAGAACCTGTTGCTGCCCGATCACCTCGGACAGCGCCTGGGGCCGCAACCGGTCTGCCAGCGGGCGGTTCGGGGCCGGTTCGGAGGCCTGCCCTTCGGTGTCGAACAGGTCACTCATGCCGTCAGAGCCTGAACCGCAACGACACGGGCTTACCGCCGCGCACCAGATCGATCTGCACCCGCCGGCCCGGGTCGCGCAGCGCCCGAACGACGTCGCGCGGGCGTTCGGCCTTTCGCCCGTTCACGGCATTGATAACGTCGCCGGGCCGCAGCCCGGCCCGCGCGCCATAGGGGCCGGGGTCGACAACGACCACACCGGTTTGAGACAGGGGCAGCCCCATCTTGACGATCAAAGCCGGGTTGATTCGCGCAACCGTCATCCCCGGCAGAACCGTGCGGTCGTTCAAAGTGGTTTCCTCGGCCGTCGGCGTTTCAGGCGCAGCCATCAGCGCCACACTGACATCTTTCCTGTCACCACCGCGCAGCCGGGTCAGAACGGATGTCCCACCAACACCCGCCACCGACATGCGAAACTTCATTTCGGCGGGCGAGTTCACCTCTTCACCATCCACATGCGTGACGATGTCGCCCACCCGCAAGCCCGCCTCGGCCAATGGGCTGAGCGGATGGAGGTCCGAGATCACCACGCCCTGCGGCAGCGAAAGCCCAAGCGATTCCGCGATGTCGGCGCTCATGATCTGACCGGCCATGCCGGCCCAGGGGCTGACGAATTCCGTGTTGCCCGCCTTAGCCTGACGCAGGAATTCCGCCACCAGATTGGCCGGAATGGCAAAGCCGATGCCGTTGGACCCGCCCGACCGCGTGAGGATCGAGGTGTTGATGCCGATCAGATCTCCGTTGACGTCGATCAGAGCGCCCCCGGAATTGCCCGGGTTGATGGGCGCATCGGTCTGAATGAAATACCCCCGCGCATTGCCCGTGGCAGTTCCCGACCGCGCCAGCCCCGAGATGATGCCCGACGACACGGTCTGCCCCACGCCGAACGGGTTGCCGATGGCCAGAGCCAACTCGCCAACCTCGACCTGATCCGAATCGCGCAGACGCAGGAAGGGCAGGCCCTGCGCGTCCAGCAGGCGCAGGATGGCGATGTCGCTTTCCTCGTCGCCCAGGACGACCTCGGCGTGAAATTCACGACGATCCGTTGTGACGACCCGGATCTCGGTCGCGGTGCCGACGACGTGGTAGTTCGAAACGACGTAGCCATCCTCGGTCAAGATGACGCCCGACCCCAGAGAGTTCTGCACCCGTGGACGCGGCGTACCGAAGCCGCCACCGAAAAAGTCCTGAAAGAACGGGTCTGCGAAAATCGGGCTGCGGCGTCCGGGCCGGACGATCTTGGCATAGATGTTCACCACCGCCGGGGCCGCCTTTTTGACCACCGGGGCAAATCCCATCGAAATCTCGGCCTGCGATTGCGGAACCCGCGTCTCGGCGCCGGCCTGAGCGGCCAGTGTCATCAGACATACAGCCAGTATCGTGCGTATCATGACAGCTCCGTTCTTCCTCCGCCGAAGATATGCGGAGCGCGGCGTGCGAATGCAATAGAGCGTGGCGCTCCGCCGCCGGTAGGGTCGTTTTAAAGCCCGCAAAGCAATTAAAAACCCCTGCCCGGACGATCCGGACAGGGGTCAAGAGTTCGGCCATTCAGCCGGGTCTTATTCTTCGTCAGCGGCCGCTTCTTCGGCAGCAACGCGGGCCTTGTCGGCCGCGCCCTTGGCATCGACGTCGCGATCGACGAATTCGATGATCGCCATCGGCGCCATGTCGCCATAGCGGAAGCCGGCCTTCAGGATACGGACGTATCCGCCCTGACGGTCCTTGTAGCGCGGGCCCAGAACCTCGAACAGCTTGGCGACGTCCTTGTCTTCCTTCAGCTGAGCTGCGGCCTGACGGCGGGCGTGCAGGTCGCCGCGCTTGCCCAGTGTGATCAGCTTTTCAACGATCGGGCGCAGCTCTTTTGCCTTGGGCAGCGTCGTCTTGATCTGTTCGTGCTCGATCAGCGAGCCGGCCATGTTCGAAAACAGGGCCTTGCGGTGCTCATGAGTACGGTTCAGGCGGCGGTAACCACGTGCGTGACGCATTTTTCAATTCCTTCTTTCGCGTTTTGCTTTGTCTGGCCGGCGATGCGTGTCACCGGCTCTCCTTGGGGCGGAAATGCCCATACGGTCCCCGGCAGCCCGGGCATTGGCGAAGACGCGCTTAGAACGCGTCTTCGAATTTTTTGGCCAGATCTTCGATGTTGTCGGGCGGCCAATCCTCGACATCCATGCCGAGGTGCAGGCCCATTCCGGACAGCACTTCCTTGATCTCGTTCAGCGACTTGCGGCCGAAGTTCGGGGTGCGGAGCATCTCGGCTTCGGTCTTCTGGATCAGATCGCCGATATAGACGATGTTGTCGTTCTTCAGGCAGTTTGCCGAACGGACCGACAGCTCCAGCTCGTCCACCTTCTTCAGCAGCAGCGGGTTGAACTCCAGACCATCGTCCTCGTCCTGGCGGCCCGCCGATTCCGGCTCGTCGAAGTTGACGAAGATCGACAGCTGATCCTGCAGGATGCGGGCGGCGAAGGCCAGCGCATCCTCGGGCGTGATCGAGCCGTCGGTTTCGATCTTCATGGTCAGCTTGTCATAGTCCAGAACCTGACCTTCACGGGTCGGCTGAACGTCATAGGCGACCTTCTTGACCGGCGAATAGATCGCGTCGATCGGGATCAGGCCGATGGGCGCGTCTTCGGGCTTGTTCTTCTCGGCCGAGACATAGCCCTTTCCGGTGTTGACGGTCAGTTCCATGAACAGGTCGGCGCCATCGTCCAGGTGGCAGATGACGTGATCGCGGTTCAGAACCTCGATGCCGGCGCTTTCGCTGATGTCGCCTGCGGTGACGACTGCGGGGCCTTTGGCATTGATCGACAGGCGCTTGGGGCCTTCGACTTCCATGCGCAGAGCGACCTGCTTGAGGTTCAGGATGATGTCGGTGACGTCTTCACGCACACCTGCGACCGAGCTGAACTCGTGCAGGACGTTGTCGATCTGGACGCTGGTGATGGCCGCGCCTTGCAGCGAGCTCATCAGCACGCGGCGCAAGGCGTTGCCCAAGGTCAGACCAAAGCCGCGTTCAAGCGGTTCGGCGACGATGGTGGCCTGGCGCGCGGGATCATTGCCCGGCTTGCCGTCAAGCTGGGTCGGCTTGATCAATTCAGCCCAATTCTTGTGGATCATGTAATCCCTCCATTCCTGTCTGCGCCCCATGACCAACAAGGTGCAGACGCCCGAGGTTCAAAATGACGTGCTGGGGCCGTGCGAAAACACAGCCCCAGCTCAATTCCAAATTGCTTAGACGCGGCGGCGCTTCGGCGGGCGGCAGCCGTTGTGGGCAATCGGGGTCACGTCGCGGATCGACGTGATGTTGAAGCCCACGGCAGCCAGCGCGCGCAGCGCCGATTCACGGCCCGAACCGGGGCCCTGAACTTCGACTTCCAGCGTCTTGACGCCATGTTCCTGCGCCTTGCGGCCAGCGTCTTCGGCGGCCATCTGCGCGGCGTAGGGGGTCGACTTCCGCGAACCCTTGAAGCCCATGGTGCCGGCCGACGACCACGAAATGGCGTTGCCCTGCACGTCCGAGATCAGGATCTTGGTGTTGTTGAAGGTCGAGTTCACATGGGCGACGCCCGATGCGATGTTCTTGCGCTCTTTGCGTTTTACGCGTGTCTTGTCACGTGCCATCGGTCAGACCCTCCTTACTTCTTCTTGCCCGCGATCGGCTTTGCGGGGCCTTTGCGGGTACGAGCGTTGGTGTGGGTGCGCTGACCGCGAACCGGCAGGTTGCGGCGGTGACGCAGACCGCGATAGCAGCCCAGGTCCATCAGGCGCTTGATGTTCATCTGCACTTCACGACGCAGGTCACCTTCAACGGTGTAGTTGGCGTCGATGTGCTCGCGGATGGCCAGAACTTCGGCATCCGACAGTTCGTTCACCCGGCGGCTCTCGTCGATGCCCACGGCTTCGCAGATCGCCTTGGCCGAGGTGTTGCCGATTCCGGTGATATAGGTGAGGGCGATAGGTACCCGCTTTGCAGTCGGGATGTTTACGCCGGCAATACGTGCCACGTGTCACTTTCCTTTCGTTGCGGTTCCGTAATTCCAGAACCTTTTTTCACAACGCCCAACCGTGGCAGTGTGGCCAGAGGGTTCAGCATCATTCGAGGTGGTCTTGGCATGCGGGACGAATCCCGCACACGCGGTTGATTCCCCAAGGGGATGGGGGTCGATATGGGCTTTTGGACTTGGCGTCAAGCCCCTTGCTGCCTCAGCCCAGTATGGCCTCGATCGAGGCCCGGACTTCCTTGATGTCCGCCAACCCGTTCACTGGGCGCAGATCACCTTTGGCATAGTAGTAACCGATCAACGGAGATGTCTTCTTGTAGTACTCCATCAACCGGGTCCGCAGGCTGTCTTCGTTGTCATCGGCCCGGCGTACCATGTTGGTACCGCCACATTTATCACATTCCCCATCGACCGCGGTGGGCTTGGTTTCGTCGTGATAGACCTCGCCGCAATCGCCACAGGAGAATCTGCCGGTGATCCGCTTGACCAACGCATCGTCATCCACGCGCATTTCGATCACGGTGTGCAGCGACTGGCCCAGCTTGGCCAGCAGGGCGGACAAGGCGTCAGCTTGGGCCAAGGTACGCGGGAAGCCGTCGAAGATGAAGCCAGCGCCCTTTTCGGTGGTCAGCTTTTCTTCGATCAGGCCGATAACGATCTCGTCGGTGACAAGCTTGCCCGCGTCCATGATCGCAGCCACCTTCTTGCCCATCTCGGTTCCCGAGCTGCGGGCCTCGCGCAGCATGTCACCGGTGCTGAGCTGGATCATGCCCCGCGTTTCAACCAGGTGGCGTGCTTGCGTACCCTTGCCTGCCCCCGGGGGGCCCAGAAGAATGATATTCATCGACGAGCGGGTCCCTTCCTGCCGCGTTTCTTGCCTTTGCCGCGCAACTGGGACTTTTCGATCAGCCCTTCGTATTGATGCGCCAGCAGGTGGCTCTGAACTTGTTGGATCGTGTCCATGGTCACAGAGACGATGATCAGAACTGAGGTGCCACCAAAATAGAACGGAATGGCGAACTGGCCGCGCAGGATCTCGGGCAGCAGGCAGACCGCCGCCAGATAGGCCGAGCCCAGCACCAGCACGCGGTTGACCACATATTCCAGATACTCGGCGGTCTTCTTGCCGGGACGGATGCCGGGCACAAAGCCGTTCTGCTTTTTCAGGTTGTCCGCCACGTCATCCGGTTTGAACGACACGTTGAACGTGTAGAAATACGCAAAGAATACGATCATCGAAGCGAAGAACAGCAGGTACAGCGGCTGTCCCGGTCCGAAATTGGCCAGCAGCCACGACATGATCGGTCCGTTCGCCGCGCCCGACGAGAAGGTCGAGATCGTGACCGGCAGCAGCAGCAGCGAGCTGGCGAAGATCGCCGGAATCACGCCGGCAGGGTTGACCTTGACCGGCAGGTGGCTCGAGCCGCCTTCATAGACCTTCATGCCGACATTGCGGCGCGGGTACTGGATATGGATCTTGCGCAGCGCGCGCTCCATGAACACCACGAAGGTGATCACAGCGATCACCATCACGATCACGCCGACGATCACGGCCGGGCTGATCGCACCGCTACGGCCTGAGGCGAAGAACTGCGCCAGCGCCGCCGGAACCTCGGCGATGATACCGACGAAGATGATCAGCGAGATGCCGTTGCCGATGCCGCGCGCGGTGATTTGTTCGCCCAGCCACATCAGGAACATGGTGCCACCCACCAGCGTGATCATCGTGGACAGGCGGAAATACAGACCGGGATCGGTCGCCAAATCGCCCGATTCCAGCGAAACCGCCAGGCCATAGGCCTGCACGGTGGCCAGCGCCACAGTGCCAAAACGGGTGTATTGGTTGATCTTCTTGCGGCCCTGCTCGCCCTCTTTCTTGAGTTGTTCGAGCGCGGGAACCATCGAGGTCAGCAGCTGCACGATGATCGATGCCGAGATATAGGGCATGATGCCGAGGGCAAAGATACCCATCCGCCCCAGTGCCCCGCCGGTGAACATCGAAACCATCCCACCGATGCCCTGCCCCGCCTGCTCCATGAACTCGCGCAGCGCCTGCCCGTCGATCCCCGGCACCGGAATAAAGGTGCCCAGACGATAGACAATCAGCAAACCCAGCGTGAACAGGATGCGGTTGCGCAGATCGGTGGCCTTGCCCAGGGCAGCCCAGCTTGTGTTGGCTGCCATTTGTTCTGCTGCTGATACCATAAATCGGTCTCTCTTATGAAAACGCCGCCCGGAACCGTTTTCCGGCTCGGGCGGCGTCTTGGAAAACTCTGAGGTCTATGTAAGCGGGTCGGCGCCCGCTCACAAGCGCTTACTCTGCCGCAGCGGCTTTTGTGACCTTCAGTGAACCGCCCGCTTTTTCCACGGCTTCGATGGCCGACTTCGAGGCGCCGGTCACTTCCAGGTTCAGCTTGGCGGTGATTTCACCCTTGGCCAGAACGCGGACGCCGTCCAGCTTGCGGCGGACCAGGCCCGAGGCAATCAGAGCGTCCTCGGTGATCGCGGCCTTGGCGTCCAGCTTGCCGGCGTCGACGAATTTCTGGATCAGGCCCAGGTTCACAACGGCGTATTCCTTGCGGTTCGGCTTGTTGAAGCCACGCTTGGGCAGGCGCTGATACAGCGGCATCTGGCCGCCTTCATAGCCGTTGATGGCCACACCCGAACGGGATTTCTGGCCTTTGATACCACGGCCACCCATTTTACCCTTGCCCGAGCCGGGACCACGGCCAACGCGGGTCCGTTTCTTGACGGCGCCGGGATTGTCGCGCAGTTCATGCAGTTTCATGTCGCTTCTCCTTAGCCGGATATGACCCCGAAGCGTGATGGGCCAAACACGGCATTTCTTGATTTTGATTCTCGTGGCCGTCATGCCACCGAAGCCCGATACAGCGTCAGGCCTCCGGTTGCAAGTTTTGATTGTCCGATCGCAACGAGTCAGCCCTCGGGATCGGAGATCGGCGCGTCTTGCGGAACGATACCATGTTTGGCCACCAGTTGCCCGACCAAGCTGTCGGGGTGCGGAACGCCGCCGTTCTTGCGCATGATCGCGCGCATCCGGCGTCCGTAGAGATGGATCGAAACCGTATCTTCGTGGAAAAACCGGTCGAGATTCGTATTCGGCCGTGCCATGGCGCGGCGGCGCGTGAAATTGATCGGATAGAACACATGCTCTGGCAGGGCGTATTTGATCTCGCCTGTTTCCTTCAACGCCCAGGTGAACGCCTTTGGCCCCCACACACCCCACAAAAACTCGGGAACGTTGGTGGGATTTCCGGCGTCCCGCGCCTCTTCCAATGGCCGCCGGTGGCGCGGAGGCAGCCAAGGCGGTATTCGATACGGATCATTCGTGTACTCAATCAGCTTGGCCAGAGTTTCACTGTCATGCGGCAGCCCCAATACGCCGATGGCTACCTCACCCTCGAGATACCCGTAGTAATGGCCATTCGCCGTTGAATAGGGTTTCAGGCAATAGGCATCAGTGTCGGCCCAAATCATGTCGGGTTCCTGCGCCAGCATCCGGTATCGGAACTTGTCGGAATGCGGCGCCGGGCTTTGGGTGCGGTCATGGGTGATGAATTCGGAATCGGGCAGGATCTCTCGGGCGTCCCGCTGCTCCACCCCTTCGGGAATGTTGGTCACGTTGTTGTAGGTGTACAGGCGCACGCTGTGGCCCATGTCCAGATAGGACTGGATGCAAAGCAGCTCGAGGAAACTGAGCGGCCCCTCCACCCACAGCATTCCGATCTGGTAGTCCCTCGCCATGCCCTGCCCTTTCACTCGCAAAATCGCGCTGTTCAGGAAGTGGCGCAAATCCCGGGCCCATGCAACGATGCAGTTGGCGCCCCGTGGAAATTCTTGAGGAGACAGACGCCCCAAAAAGGAAAAGGGCACCCGTCCGGCGCCCCACCTGCATCGCGAAGAAGGCCTTTGCCACTTACGAGCAATAAGCGTGCTCGCGTGCGATATCGGCAATGTCGCAGCGGCGGATGCCGATGTCGTTGAGTTCACGGTCGCTCAACCGCTGCAGCTCGGAATAGGTCTTGCTGTATTCTCGCGCGCGGGACTGGGCGCGCTTGATGCCGTCGATCAGGTCGCGGATGCGGGCGGTCAGGTTCAGGCCGCCATGGGGGATGTTCAGTGCGTGTGCCATATCTGGGCTCCTTTCTTGCCGGGGCGTATTCCCTGGCGCTGTGAGTGTCGTTCCTTTTGGACACTCCACAGATAGGCCCGGATGTTACCGCAAACAATCCAAGTCTCGGTCTAGCCGTCATGCACCGGCTGCATGGCAAGCCATGCAGAGGGCGCAAAAAAACGCCCCCGAACGGGTCGGGGGCGTTATCAAGTTGGATCCGAGACGCGATCAGTCGCGTTCTTCGATGATCTCCACCAGATGCGGGATCTTGTTGACCATGCCGCGGATCGAGGGGGTATCCTCCAGTTCGCGGGTCTTGTGCATCTTGTTCAGGCCCAGGCCGATCAGGGTTGCGCGCTGGTCGGCGGGGCGGCGGATCGGCGAGCCGATCTGCTTGACGACGATGGTTTTTGCCATGGTGACGTCTCCTTACGCTTCTTCGGCGACTTGCGCCGATGCGGCCGGTGCTTCGTCCCGCTTGGGCAGGATGTCAGCGACCTTCTTGCCACGACGTGCGGCAACCGAACGCGGGCTCTGTTCTTTCTTCAGGCCGTCGATGGTGGCGCGGATCATGTTGTAGGGGTTCTGCGAGCCCAGCGACTTGGACACCACGTCCTTGACGCCCAGCATCTCGAACACGGCACGCATCGGACCACCGGCGATGATACCGGTACCTTCCGGCGCGGTGCGCATGACGACCTTGCCGGCGCCGTGGCGGCCTTCGATATCGTGGTGCAGGGTGCGGCCTTCGCGCAGCTGCACGCGGATCATGTTGCGTTTGGCCTGCTCGGTGGCCTTGCGGATGGCCTCGGGCACTTCTTTCGCCTTGCCCTTGCCAAAGCCGACGCGGCCTTTCTGATCGCCGACAACCACCAGAGCGGCGAAGCCGAAGCGCTTACCACCCTTTACAGTTTTCGACACGCGGTTGATCGCAACCAGGCGATCTGCGAATTCCGGTGCTTCCTCGCGCTCGCGACGGTTGCCCCGGCGGTTTTCACGTTCTGCCATTTCGGCATCCCTTTCTCTGATGGCGCGTCAGCGCCGTTACTTCAATCCAGGTGAGCCCCGGCCCGCGGCCGAGGCTCCCGGATCATCGGGGTGGCCGCATGGGCCACCCACAGGTCTTAGATCTTCAGGCCGCCTTCACGCGCAGCGTCGGCCAGAGCCTTCACCTTGCCGTGGAACAGGAAGCCGCCACGATCGAAATAGGCCTCTTCTACGCCGGCCTTCTTGGCCCGCTCGGCGATGGCCGCGCCCACCTTGGTGGCCGCTTCGATGTTGTTCTTGCCGACAACGCCCAGATCCTTTTCCAGGGTCGAGGCCGAGGCCAGGGTCACGCCGCGCACATCGTCGATCAGCTGGACCGAGATGTTCTTGTTCGAGCGGTGCACCGACAGGCGCGGACGCCCGGCGTTGACCTTGCGAAGCTTGTTCCGAACGCGCAGGCGGCGCTTCAGAAACAGGGTTCTTTTGCTGTTTGCCATTGTGTTCGTCCTTACTTCTTCTTGCCTTCCTTGCGGAAGATGAACTCGCCCTTGTAGCGGATGCCCTTGCCTTTGTACGGCTCGGGGCGGCGCCAGTCGCGGATCTTGGCCGCCACTTCGCCCACCAGCTGCTGGTCGATGCCTTCCACGACGATCTCGGTCTGCTTCGGCGCGGTGATTGTGACACCTTCCGGCGCAACGAAATCGACATCGTGGCTGTAGCCCAGGTTCAGCTTCAGGGTGTTGCCCTGCATCTGAGCGCGGTAACCCACACCCTGGATCTCCAGCTCTTTCTTGAAGCCGTTGGTCACGCCTTCAACCAGGTTGGCAACCATGGTGCGGCTCATGCCCCACTGCTGACGTGCACGCTTCGAGGTGCCGCGCGGAGTGATCTTGACCACGTTGTCTTCGACCGACAGGGTGACGTCGTCGGTTGCGGTGAAGCTGCGGGTACCTTTCGGACCCTTCACTTCGATGGTCTGGCCGGACACAGCAGCGGAAACGCCGCTGGGCAGCTCGACCGGTTTTTTACCAATACGAGACATTCCAGACCTCCTTAGAAGACGGTGCAGAGCACTTCGCCGCCAACATTGTTGGAGCGAGCGTTCGCGTCCGACATCACGCCCTTGGGCGTGCTGACAATCGACACGCCCAGACCCTGACGGACCTGCGGAATGTCATTGACACCCATGTAAACGCGACGACCGGGCTTCGAGACCCGCTTCAGTTCGCGAATGACAGGGGTGCCTTCATAGTATTTCAGGCTGATCTCAAGCGCCGGATGGCCATTGGCGCCGGTCACTTTTTCATAGCCGCGGATGTAGCCTTCGTCCGCCAGCACGTCCAGAACCCAGGCGCGCAGTTTCGACGCCGGAGTGGTCACGGTGGACTTGCCGCGCATCTGCGCGTTGCGGATACGGGTGAGCATATCGCCGATAGGATCGTTCATATCACTCTCTCCCTTACCAGCTCGATTTCACCATGCCGGGGATCTGACCAGCAGAGCCCAGCTCGCGCAGCGCGATACGGCTGATCTTCAGCTTACGATAGTAAGCGTGCGGACGGCCGGTCAGCTGGCAGCGGTTGTGCAGACGGGTTGCCGAGCTGTTGCGCGGCAGTTTCGCCAGTTTCAGTCGCGCCTTGAAGCGCTCTTCCATCGGGCGGCTCTCGTCATTCGCGATTTCTTTCAGCTCGGCGCGTTTTGCGGCGTATTTGGCCACCAGGCGCTCGCGCTTCTTTTCGCGCTCGATCATTGCTTTTTTAGCCATGTCTCTTTCCTCCCGGCGCTTACGCGTTGAACGGCATGTTGAAGTGCTTCAACAGTGCCTTTGCTTCAGCGTCGGTTTTCGCTGTGGTGGCAATTACGATGTCCAGGCCCCAGACCTCGTCGACTTTGTCGAAGTCGATTTCCGGGAACACGATGTGCTCTTTCATGCCCATGGCAAAGTTGCCACGGCCGTCAAAAGCCGGTTTCACACCGCGGAAGTCACGCACGCGCGGCAGCGCGATGGTGATCAGACGGTCCAGGAATTCGTACATCCGGTCGCCGCGCAGGGTGACCTTGGCGCCCAGCGGCATGTCTTCACGGACGCGGAAACCCGCGATCGACTTCTTCGCCTTGGTCGCCACGGCCTTCTGGCCGGCAATCGCAGTCAGATCCTCGACGGCGGCCTTCGCCTTCTTCGAGTCCTTCACCGCCTCGGCACCACAGCCGATGTTCAGAACGATCTTCTCCAGCTTGGGGATCTGCATATCGTTCTTGTAGCCGAACTCTTCCTTCAGAGCGGCGCGGATCTTGTCGGCGTACTGAGCTTTCAGACGCGGGGTGTAGGTTGCAGCATCAAGCATCGATCACGTCCCCCGTGGTCTTGGCGTAACGAACCTTCTTGTCACCTTCCATGCGGAAGCCGACGCGGGTTGCCTTGCCGTTCTTGTCCAGCAGAGCCAGGTTCGACAGGTCGATCGGCATCGCCTTGGGCAGGCGGCCACCTTGCGAGGTCTGCGACTGGCGGGTGTGGCGGATGGCGATGTTGATGCCATCAACCACGGCTTTGCCAGCTTTCGGGTCGACCGAGGTGATCACGCCCTCTTTGCCCTTGTCCTTGCCGGCCAGCACGACGACCTTATCGCCTTTGCGGAGTTTAGCAGCCATGATTACAGCACCTCCGGAGCCAGCGAGATGATCTTCATGAAGTTCTTCGCGCGCAGTTCACGAACGACGGGGCCGAAGATACGGGTACCCACGGGCTCGTTGTTGTTGTTCAGGATGACGGCGGCGTTGCGATCGAAGCGGATCGCGGTACCGTCTTCGCGACGGACTTCCTTGGCGGTGCGCACGACGACGGCCTTGCGGACGTCACCTTTCTTCACGCGGCCGCGCGGGATGGCTTCCTTCACCGAGACGACGATGATGTCGCCGACGGAGGCGTATTTACGCTTGGAACCACCCAGGACCTTGATGCACTGAACTCGGCGTGCGCCGGAGTTGTCAGCGACATCCAGATTGGTCTGCATCTGGATCATGTGGTTTCTCCCGACCTGTGGGGGCTGGTCTAGTTAGTTCCCCCAGGGTTTCGACAAATGGAAAGTTCCGCGGGCTTACGCCTCCAGAACCTCCCAGCGTTTCGTCTTCGATTTCGGCGCGCATTCGATGATGCGTACGGTGTCGCCGACCTTGAAGGCGTTCTTTTCATCGTGAGCCCGGTATTTCTTGGACTTACGGATGGTCTTCTTCAGAACCGGGTGCGTGAAGCGGCGCTCCACCAGCACGGTGACGGTCTGTTCGTTGGCGTCGCTGGTCACGGTGCCTTGCAGAATACGTTTGGGCATCTCTCAGGCTCCTCAGTTCGCAGCTTCAGCAGCTTTTTCGTTCAGCACGGTCTGGATGCGGGCCACGTCGCGGCGCACGCTCTTGATCCGGGCGGTGTTCTCGAGTTGTCCGGTCGCCTGCTGGAAGCGCAGGTTGAATGCTTCCTTCTTCAGGTTGACCAGATCCTCCCGGAGCTGGTCCGGGGTCTTGTTACGCAGTTCCTGGGCGTTCATCGCCTTTTCCTTTGCTCAAAACACCAGAAGGCCCCTTCGCGGGTCACCTTTGACCTGGTGGATGAATTACAGACATGCGAATCGCCCGACGCAGTCGGGAGATCGCAGGATGCCGCCGTATAAGGGTTTGGGGGGTGGGTGGCAAGGGAAAGTTTCAAACCTCCAACCCGTCACCTCCAGAGGACACTCCAGCAAGCAAATCTTCGCGCTCAACTTCCTTCAAGCCCGAGCGTCGGGCTACATGAAGAAGTCGCAGGATCATGACCTCTTCGGGCTTCCCCGAAATCCAGCGAGGCGCGGCTGAAAGAGACTCCTGATCTTCTATTTTGACCGCGGAAATCCCACTTGCCTCAATCCCACCTGTAGTTGAAGCTTACCGAGATCCTCTCTTCTTCGGCCATGTTCATCGGCACCTCGTGGCGGAGCCAGCTTTCCCAAAGCAACACGTCACCGACCTCGGGCTTCATATAAATGAACGGTTGCAATTCCCGCCGTGCGCCCTTGCGGCGCACCGGCGCAGCCATCATCCGACCTGAGCGCGGGTCCTCCAGCTTCAACGCGCTGGCTCCCTCTGGCATCGAAACATAGGTCGTTCCGGATATCACACTGTGTGGATGGATATGGCTGGCATGCATTCCGCCTTCTGGCAGAATGTTGATCCAAAGATCCTCGAGCTTCAATCCGCGCCCATCCAGATCGAATTCCAAGTCTTCGGCAAACGCGGCCACATGTTGGTCCAGCACCTTGACCAGATCGGCGAAGATCGGGAAGCGCCACGGCAAGTCGGTCAGCGAGGCATAGCTGGTGTAGCCAGGATAGCCGTTTTCTTCGCACCATTCCTGGCCGGCTTCGTCGTCCTGGGCGATGACCAGACAGGAGTTCTCCAGTTCCTCCGGTTCGATCCTGGGATCGAACTCGGACAGAGCGGCGCGGTAAAGTCGGGTGACGAAGAGCGATTCGATCTGTGGCATGATCTCGTCCTAATGCAGCGTCGCAACGAAAGCCATGGAAGTTTTGCGAGGCTCTGCCTCGCGCTCCGGGATATTTGCGGCCAGATGAATCTCGCGTGAATCTCGCGGTCCATTCTGCATCAGGCAAGAAATATCCCCGGGGGAGCCGCGGCTTGCCGCGGTGGGGGAAGCGCCCCCTCGAAAAAAGCCTTACCCCCGCCGGTTTCCCAACGGGGGTAGTATTGTCGCGACAGGGTTGCCCCAGCCGCTTACCAGTCCTCGCGGACGACGACGCGGGTCTTGATCGGCAGCTTCATCGCAGCCAGGCGCAGGGCCTCGCGAGCGATTTCATCGTTGACGCCGTCGATCTCGAACATCACGCGACCGGGCTTCACTTTGGCTGCCCAATAGTCAACCGAGCCTTTACCTTTACCCATACGGACTTCGGTCGGCTTCGAGGTCACGGGGGTATCCGGGAAGATCCGGATCCAGACACGACCTTGACGTTTCATGTGACGGGTCATGGCACGACGTGCAGCTTCGATCTGACGCGCGGTCACGCGCTCGGGCTGCAGGGCTTTCAGACCGTAGGTGCCAAAGTTCAGATCAGAGCCGCCCTTGGCTTCGCCCTTGATCCGGCCTTTGTGCATCTTGCGGAATTTCGTACGCTTTGGTTGAAGCATCTCAAATCCTCCTTAGCGACGGCCGCCTGCACCACGCGGTGCCGGACCATCCTGGAGTTCCTGTGCTTTACGGTCACGTGCCTGCGGATCGTGCTCCATGATCTCACCTTTGAAGATCCAGACCTTGATCCCGATGATCCCGTAGGGGGTCATCGCTTCGGCATGTGCGTAATCGATGTCGGCACGCAGGGTGTGCAGAGGCACGCGGCCTTCGCGGTACCATTCGGTCCGTGCGATTTCGGCACCGCCCAGACGACCAGCGACGTTCACCCGGATACCCAGGGCGCCCATGCGCATGGCGTTCTGAACCGACCGCTTCATCGCGCGACGGAACGAAACGCGGCGCTCCAGCTGCTGAGCGATCGACTCGGCAACCAGCTGCGCGTCGAGTTCCGGCTTGCGCACTTCGACGATGTTCAGGTGCAGTTCGCTGTCGGTCATCGCGGCCAGCTTCTTGCGCAGAACTTCAATGTCCGCGCCTTTCTTGCCGATGATGACACCCGGACGTGCGGTGTGGATCGTGACGCGGCACTTCTTGTGCGGACGCTCGATGATCACACGGGCCACGCCGGCCTGCTTGCACTCTTTCTTGATGAACTCACGGATCTTGAGGTCTTCCAGCAGAAGATCACCGTAGTCCTTGGTATCTGCGTACCAACGGCTGTCCCAGGTGCGGTTGACCTGAAGGCGCATGCCGATCGGATTGACTTTATGTCCCATTAGGCTTGCTCCTCAACTTGACGCACCTTGATGGTGATCTCCGAGAACGGCTTCATGATCTTGCCGAAACGGCCGCGGGCACGCGGGCGGCCGCGCTTCATGACCAGGTTCTTGCCAACCCAGGCCTCGGCGACGATCAGCTCGTCGACATCCAGGTTGTGGTTGTTCTCGGCGTTGGCGATGGCCGACTGAAGGCATTTCTTCACGTCCTGCGCGACACGCTTGTTCGAGAAAGTCAGGTCGGTCAGAGCCTTCTCGACTTTCTTGCCGCGGATCATCGCTGCAACCAGGTTCAGTTTCTGCGGGCTGGTGCGAAGCATACGGGTCTTGGCCATTGCTTCGTTTTCAGCCACGCGGCGGGGGTTCTTTGCCTTGCCCATGACTTACTTCCGCTTCGCTTTCTTGTCCGCGGCGTGACCGTAATAGGTCCGGGTCGGCGAGTACTCACCGAACTTCTGACCGATCATGTCTTCCGTGACGGATACAGGGATATGTTTCTGGCCGTTATACACACCAAAGGTCAGACCCACGAACTGGGGCAGGATGGTGGAACGACGCGACCAGATCTTGATGACTTCGTTGCGGCCCGACTCGCGCGCTGCTTCGGCTTTTTTCAGCACGTAAGCGTCGACGAAAGGACCCTTCCAAACAGAGCGAGACATGTCTTAACGCCCTTTCTTCTTGGCGTGCCGCGAGCGGATGATCAGCTTCTGGGACGCTTTGTTCTTGTTGCGGGTACGCTTACCCTTGGTGTCCTTACCCCAAGGCGTAACCGGCGTACGGCCACCCGAGGTCCGGCCTTCACCACCACCGTGGGGGTGATCGATCGGGTTCATGGCAACACCACGGACCGACGGACGCACGCCCTTGTGGCGCATACGACCGGCTTTGCCGAGGTTCTGGTTGCTGTTGTCCGGGTTCGACACGGCACCGACGGTGGCCATGCATTCCTGGCGCACCATGCGCAGCTCGCCCGAGCTCAGACGGATCTGGGCATAGCCGCCATCGCGGCCGACGAACTGGGCGTAGGTGCCCGCGGCACGTGCGATCTGACCGCCCTTGCCGGGCTTCATCTCGATGTTGTGCACGATGGTACCGATCGGCATGCCCGAGAACGGCATCGCGTTGCCGGGCTTGATGTCGGCCTTGGCCGAAGCGATGACCTTGTCGCCAACCGCCAGACGCTGCGGCGCCAGGATATAGGCCAGCTCGCCGTCGTCATATTTGATCAGTGCGATGAATGCGGTCCGGTTCGGGTCGTATTCGATCCGCTCGACGGTTGCCGCCACATCCAGTTTGTTCCGTTTGAAGTCAACGATCCGGTAGAGACGCTTTGCGCCACCGCCGCGGCGGCGTGAAGTGATCCGTCCGGTGTTGTTCCGGCCGCCCGATTTGGTCAAACCCTCGGTGAGAGACTTGACCGGACGTCCTTTCCAAAGCTCCGAACGGTCGATCAGCACCAGCCCGCGCTGGCCCGGCGTCGTCGGTTTGTACGACTTGAGTGCCATGCTTTCTGTCTTCCGTTTAGCAAGCGCGAGGATCAATCCCCGCTATGTGAGAGGCCCCCGTAGGTGCCCAGTTTATAGGGCCCCGAAGGTCCCCGGTTTCAAATATCAGAGGCCCCGGAACGAATCCGAGGCCGCAAGATTGGGAGCGTTTAGCAGGGTTGGGGGTGGGTGTCTATAGCGCTCTAGGTGCTTTCCACCAAATTTAAGAACCAACAGGCATCTCAAGACATACTTCAGAATTAGCGGCCAACCTGACTGACGAGCTTTGAAGGCAAGCTAAAGGTGTCACAAAGATACCTATTGCAATCCAGAAATGAGTAGATAACTTTCGGCACAACCAAGTTGAAAGGAACATTTGTGCCAAAATTCTCTGAGTATTTTAAAATTAATGCTCCACAATCTCAACTCGATTTTGTCGATATCAGTACAGACTTCGACACACCCGTTTACGTAGACCCCTACGCCATTGAAATTAGAAACGATGTATGGTCTGCGGAAGCTTCGAATCTCATTAGAGCGTTCTTTGTTGAAGTTTTGGATGCGCTTAGAGCAGGAGACGACCTCAGGGCACGGAACTTGATGTCTCACCTGCATGAGCCTTACGAAACCTACCTTGGAGTCTCCTCAGCCAAACCGCAAGGCAAAGGAGTAGGGCAAAAACAGTCACGCCAGCTAATCGCAGCGATCAAAAACAGCGCTGCCTTTCAATCGGGTCTACTATCCGATCTTTCAGAAATGGCCTTGTTCGTTGAGCATGTGGATCGTGACAAGATTTCTGACCTGACCACCAACGTCATTAGAGAGCGCTTGGTGCAATACACCCAAGAGCAGTGCGCACTATATAGCATTCCTACAAATCAGTATAATGGGCCTCCACTTTGGGATGCCAACCTCCGCAATTGGCGAAGCCAGTACGTAGACCTTCCATTCATAGAAGACGCACCAGTGCTCCTGATCCCAAAGTATATAGTTAGAAAACGGCTGTCGCTTGATAGCCAAGAGTTTTACAATAAACATATTACCGATTTTTTGGTCTCGGAGCACATTCAAGCCAACAGTAGTTTGGTAACACTTTTGAAGGGCAAGCCTAAGGTCTACAAAAAAGACGTACGGGAAAAGCATCCAAAGTCTAAGAAGCTCATAACTGACTTGGTTGCCCAAAATCCTGGTTTGCTGGACCTGTACAAACGCTTAGCAAGCAGCGAAGCCCGAATTATGGTCAACACAAGTGACACCGATCAGTCTGTTTCTCAATCCTGCATAGATCTGATAGCCGAGCTTGAAAAAATTCCAGCCGGAATGAAAGGTGCAGACGCTTACCACATCTGGGCCATGCACGCGTTAACTGTTTGTTTTTACCCAGACCTCATTCAACCTCACAAGGAATGGGAAATAAACCAAGGTCGAAAACGTATCGATATTGTATTCACCAACGCTGCAAACAACGGTTTTTTTGCTCATCGAAGGGATGCGAACAATACCGCTGCTACCATGGTTGTTGTCGAGTGCAAGAATTATACAAAAGACATTGCTAACCCAGAGGTCGACCAATTGTTGGGACGCTTCGACAATAACAGAGGCCGTTTCGGAATTATCACTTGCCGCGGAGTGCAAGACAGAGACCGTCTTTTAGAGCGTCAGCGGGATTTAGCGAAGGGCGGCCAAGCTTACATCTTGGTTCTAACAGATGATGATTTCAGAAAGCTACTAGAAGCAAAGTCTAAGCTTGAAGAAGAGGCTCTAGGTGAAATTCTTCACCAGAAATTTCGAGAGATAATATCGTAAAAAAACCCCCGCCTTTCGGCGGGGGCTTTCATCTCTCTCCAAAGACGGGTCCGATCAGAGACCGGTGGTCACGTCGATGGTGTTGCCCTCTTCCAGGGTCACATAGGCTTTTTTGACGTCTTTCCGCTTGCCCAGCTGGCCGCGGAACCGCTTGACCTTGCCTTTGGTCACGGTGGTGTTCACCGCCTTGACCTTCACACCAAACAGCGCCTCGACGGCCTCTTTGATCTGCGGCTTGTTGGCGTCGATCGCGACCTCGAAGACAACCGCGCCGTTTTCGGACGCCATGGTCGTTTTCTCGGTGATGATCGGCTTGCGGATCACGTCGTAGTGTTCTGCCTTCGCGCTCATTTCAGTCGAGCCTCCAGTGCTTCGACACCCGCCTTGGTGAGCACCAGCGTGTCACGCTTGAGGATGTCATAGACGTTTGCGCCCATCGACGGCAGGATATCCAGACCCTCGATGTTGCGGGCTGCGCGGGCGAACCCTTCGTTCACGGTGGCGCCGTCGATGACCAGAGCGCGCTTCCAGCCCAGGTTTGCAACCTGCTTGGCCAGTGCGGCGGTCTTGCCTTCGGCCTCGGCAGCCTCGATCACGACCAGCTCACCTGCCTTTGCCTTGGCCGACAGAGCGTGGCGCAGGCCCAGCTTGCGGAACTTCTTCGGCAGGTCGTGGCCGTGCGAACGCGGGGTCGGACCTTTGTAGATGCCACCCTTGCGGAAGATCGGCGCATTGCGGTCACCGTGACGTGCGCCACCGGTGCCCTTCTGGCGATAGATCTTCTTGGTCGAGTAGCTGGTCTCGGACCGGGTCTTGACCTTGTGGGTGCCGGCCTGCGCGTTGTTGCGCTGCCAACGGACCACACGGTGCAGGATGTCCGCACGCGGCTCGAGGCCGAACAGAGCTTCGTCCAGCTCGATGTCGCCGGCTTTCTTGCCGTCCAGTTTGATCACGTCAAGTTTCATGCTTCACCCCCTTCCGCGGGCGCTTCTTCAGCCGGAGCCTCGGTCGCTGCAGTTTTCAGAGCAGCCGGGAACGGCAGACCCTCGGGCGCTTTCTTCTTCACGGCGTCCTTGACGGTGACCCAGCCCGATTTCGGCCCAGGAACGGCACCCTTGATGAAGACCAGGCCACGCTCGGCGTCGGTTTTGACGACTTCGAGGTTCTGCGTGGTGACACGTGCAGCACCCATGTGACCGGCCATCTTCTTGCCCTTGAACACCTTGCCCGGGTCCTGACACTGACCGGTCGAACCGTGCGAACGGTGCGAGATCGAGACACCGTGCGAGGCGCGCAGACCACCGAAGTTGTGGCGCTTCATCGCACCGGCAAAGCCTTTACCGATCGAGGTGCCCGAAACGTCAACCTTCTGACCTTCGACGAAGTGATCTGCCGAGATCTCGGCGCCCACTTCGATCAGCGCGTCTTCCGACACGCGGAACTCGGCCAGCTTGCGCTTGGGCTCGACCTTGGCGGCGGCGAAGTGGCCGCGCATGGCCTTCGAGGTGCGTTTTGCCTTGGCGGCACCGGCGCCCAACTGAACGGCGGTATAGCCGTCTTTGTCAGCGGTGCGCTGTGCGACGACCTGCAGATTGTCCAGGTGCAGTACGGTGACAGGGATCTGACGACCGTCTTCCATGAACAGCCGGGTCATGCCGACTTTCTTTGCGATAATACCAGAGCGCATCATCAATACCCTCCGATCTTACGACTGCAGCTTGATCTCGACGTCCACACCAGCGGCGAGGTCGAGCTTCATCAGCGCGTCCACGGTCTGGGGCGTCGGATCTACGATGTCGAGCAGACGCTTGTGCGTGCGGATCTCGAACTGATCGCGGGATTTCTTGTCAACGTGAGGGCCACGGAGAACCGTGAACTTCTCGATTTTGTTCGGCAGAGGGATCGGGCCACGCACTTGCGCGCCGGTCCGCTTGGCAGTGTTGACGATCTCTTGCGTGCTGGCATCCAGGACGCGATAGTCAAATGCCTTGAGCCGAATACGGATGTTTTGGCTTTGCATCATAACAGCCTTTTTTTCAGGCGTTGGAGTTGAGAGGAGGACAGGCGCTCATCGCCAACCCTCATCGAACCCAAAAGGCGGGAATCACCCCGCCTTTACGTTCTGCATGAGAACCCGCGCGGCATACATGGGAGAAAGGGGTTTGGCAAGGGATTTTGGTTAGAAAACATGCTTGCTGCGCGGCAGGCTACTTTACCAACAACCCTCGAAACTCTGAAACCAAGGATTTTATCAGCGGGACGCATTCTTTGTTGTAATCGTCCCAAGCTTGCCGGCCTTCTGCGAAGTCACCAACATCTATCGCAATTTCGCGGCTTACCAGCGAGCTTTGCATCCTGTCGCAGATTGAGCGGATCAATCGAAATATCTCCGGCTCGAAGAACAGCTCATTTGATCGTGTGAGCCGGTCGAAGGCAGCAAAGGCCGTTGCCGCCTCGGCAAACCTCTTGCGATCTACCATATTTTGAAACCTGTCCTGCACATCGACAGAGCAAAGGATCTCCCTTTTTTGCCACTCCTCCAGATCAAATGAAGAGAGGTATTCATCTCGCGCCTGTTCATCCATGCGGCGGAGGTCCGAATACTGCTGCAAAGGAGATATGTAACAGAGCAGATTCTCCTGAGCAGTCTTCAACGACTCCCACGTGCGAAGTATTGCTTCAAACTGTTTCTCTTGAAGCCGGATGCGGGCTTTCAACGCTCCATCGATTTCTGCGCGAAAATGTTCGAGCTCTTTCGCCTTGTCGCGCCTAAAGGCCTCGAGTCGCTTTGAAAACTGTGCCTCAAGCCAACCGCGTCCCAAGCTTCCAAAAAATGCCAAAGGCGACGAACGCGTCGCCTTCACCAGCCGATACACTTGTTACAATGACTGACTCAATATCCAATGCCATCGATGTCTCCGTTCAAGCTCGTGAGCATTGCGAACCGTGTCTTCCTGACGTCTGGGAAGACTATTCTCACATCAAAATTTAACTACAGATTCGTACTCATTCGCAGTCGCTATTGGACTTTCAGAAAATGAAAAAGAAAAGGCCGCCCCCCCCCACGGAGCGGCCTTCTTGGTTTTCTCACCGTGTTGCTTTCGGCAGATTGTCCCCTGGAAAATCACCTGCCGCAACCAGGCGCGGCAAGCGCGCCTTGCGCGATGATTTTCGACACACTTTTTGTGCGCGTCTCGTGATTATTGAATCCAAACAAAAAGGGCGCCCCGAGGGACGCCCCTTCCGTTTGATCATTCGCGTGTGCGAATTACTCGATGATTTTCGACACGACGCCGGCGCCGACGGTGCGGCCGCCTTCGCGGATGGCGAAACGCAGGCCGTCTTCCATCGCGATCGGAGCGATCAGTTCGACGGTGAAGCCGACGTTGTCGCCCGGCATGACCATCTCGGTGCCTTCCTTCAACTGAACCGTGCCGGTCACGTCAGTCGTACGGAAGTAGAACTGCGGACGGTAGTTCGCGAAGAACGGGGTGTGACGGCCGCCCTCTTCCTTGGTCAGGATGTAGGCTTCGGC